>NZ_JAUDRH010000024.1 GCF_030381805.1 Chlorogloeopsis sp. ULAP01 | reverse complement strand
AAGTCATGCACGAGCGTAATGCTCACAACTTCCCTCTCGATTTGGCTTCTGCTGAGTCTGCTCCTGTTGCTATCAGCGCTCCCGCTATCAATGGTTAATATTTATTCATAGACGTGAAATTTCACGTCTAAACGAAAAATGAGAAGTGTCCTTGAAATACAGGGCGCTTTTTTGTTTTAAGTGAAAAATAATTCAATATATAAGCTACTTTTGTTTGTTATAGAACATTTAAACTGTCTAAAACAAATAAATGTAAATAAATATTTATTATAAACAGATTATTCTTAGCAGAAATTAACAAAAAAATATTGAAAAATATAAAAAATTTATGTAAAAACTGAATTTAAGAGCCGGGAAAACTTCCCTCTAATTCAACCGTCTTCCTGGGGAAGGTTAGTAAGATTTTTGTTTTTTTATTGGTGTGAGGCAACTGAGAACAGATTCAAAGCTTGAATCGAAATGTTCCGGCAATCAGGGAGAAGGTTTTTGGTAAAAATCCATGAAAATAGTGAATTTCTCAATTTCTGCTAATTGAGAAATTTCCGTTCAACACTTTATAAACAAAACAGCCATGACCACAATTTTAAGAAGAGGCGAAAGAGAGAGCCTGTGGGATCGGTTCTGTGAATGGATTACCAGCACCAATAACAGACTTTATATCGGCTGGTTCGGCGTTTTGATGATCCCAACGCTGTTAACAGCTACCATCTGTTTCATCATTGCCTTTATTGCTGCACCGCCAGTGGATATTGACGGCATCCGCGAACCAGTTTCTGGTTCTTTGTTATACGGCAATAACATCATCACAGGTGCCATTGTTCCAACATCCAATGCTATTGGATTGCACTTTTACCCTATTTGGGAAGCAGCTTCCCTTGACGAATGGCTCTATAATGGCGGGCCTTATGAACTAATCGTTTTCCATTTTCTCATTGGTATCTTTTGCTGGTTGGGACGGCAATGGGAGTTGAGCTACCGCCTGGGTATGCGTCCTTGGATTTGTGTCGCTTACTCTGCTCCAGTAGCTGCTGCTACTTCTGTTTTCCTCATTTATCCAATTGGGCAAGGTAGTTTTTCCGATGGAATGCCCCTCGGTATTAGCGGCACATTCAACTTTATGCTTGTGTTCCAAGCCGAGCATAACATCTTGATGCATCCCTTCCACCAGTTGGGTGTGGCAGGTGTATTTGGTGGTAGCTTGTTCTGTGCAATGCACGGTTCTTTGGTAACTTCTTCACTTGTACGGGAAACAACTGAAACCGAATCTCAAAACTACGGTTACAAGTTCGGACAAGAACAGGAAACCTACAGTATCGTGGCTGCTCATGGCTACTTTGGACGATTAATTTGGCAATATGCCAGCTTTAATAACTCTCGTTCCTTACACTTCTTCTTGGCAGCTTGGCCTGTAGTATGTATTTGGTTCACGGCATTAGGCATCAGTACCATGGCGTTCAACCTGAATGGGTTTAACTTTAATCAATCAATTCTTGACTCTCAAGGACGTGTAGTGAATACATGGGCAGATATATTGAACCGTGCCAACTTGGGTATAGAGGTGATGCACGAGCGCAATGCTCACAACTTCCCGCTAGACTTAGCTGCTGGTAAAGCTGTACCTGTAGCTTTACAGGCTCCTGTAATCAATGGTTAATTATTAATGTGTAGAGAAATAGCTTTCTAATTTCTCTGCATATTTTGGAAATATTAAGAGCGTTCTCAATCTTGAGAGCGCTTTTTATTTAGTAGATAAAAAAAGTCAAATGTATGGAGAAATAAAGTTTTTGGCGTGTGCGATCGCTTTTTAGGTCTATAGATAAATTCAAACTGATTAATTTGCTGATTTGAGTCTGGGCAGTATCAATTCCATATGCTACATTCATGGCGAAATTATACAAAAAATGAAGGCTATGAATTTAGAACTGACTATACTTGCCGCCGAGGAAGTACTTATTTGCCACCAAAAAGAGCAACAAAAATATTTATGTCCTGACTGCATATCAAAGCATATATTATCTACATTTGAGAGCTTAAAGTTTGCATATAACTGTAAAAATATTGTTGAGATAGGACGTATATTTTCTGATTCCTATCTAGGTTCTTTTTATTCCTTGAAAAATAAAACTGCTTTAATTAACTTTTTTCAAGAGACTTTTCGCTCATTACCAATAGGTGTAAGTTTGGACTTAACCATTAACATCTACCAAATTCTTGAAGATAATACAGAAGTTTTTCGAGCAATAATTGATTTTTCTAGTCAGCTTAAGTTATTAATGGTGCCTTTTCAAACATTTGATTCTGAACGGGTTTATATCGAATTACACCCAGAAATGTCTCATGGCATCTGGAAAATTACAAAAATTGACACTACTGAAAACTAAAACTATTTCTCTACACCATCTGTAATACACATTTTTCTTGACAAAAGGTATAAATTGAGAACTAATCTTCACGCAAAAATTTATCAAGGATGATGGGGAGTTATTCAACATAATTACAAAACCCCACGTCAAGAAAAAGGGTGTTTGCTCTTTAGACGCAACAATCGGTACCCTCCACCAACTTAAAAACCACGCCTAATACGATTTTGGATTTTGCGAAAAGTTTGTAGACGCGGAGTGGCTTCCCGCAAGGGTGCGGTGAGCAGCGCCTTGGTGAGCCAGCGCTCTTGGTAGGGTTTCCAACGGACAGTTCCTACAACGGGGCGAAGCCTCCGAAGTCGCCCCAACGGGGGAAACCCCCGCACGGCGCTTCTGTTGGCAACGGACTGTCCTCCTCCACAGGCGACTGGCGTAGACACGTAGACGGACTTAGTCCGGCTTCTCGCAGAGTAGTGGATAAGCGAAAGTAAGGGTTCCCCGACTTGTGGCGACTGCGTACACACGAAGCGGGTTCTCGTTAGAGTACCCGGAGGGAGGTTTCCTCCGAAAGCGTTGCTCCTCCACAAGGAGGCTCAAAGCTTTTCAAGACGGATTTTGGATTAGAAATCGCCTTCTGCTCCGAGTTCCGTAAATCCATCTGCCCTTAATCATTTTTTAAGTTGGTATAACCCAAGTAAATCCTCCCCAGAGGGCAAGCAATGTAAAGGATTGTACTCTAGGATGGAAAGGTTGCTCACAAATTCTTAAGTTGATAGGATCTACTATTCGCTTATCCTGAAATCTATACTGTTTCTGCTTTTCTTGCGATAATTCCCAACAGGTACAGGCACTTGACACTGGTTAATTAAGGGGAGGATAGATGACACTTAAGCGGTTGGGTTTATTTTTTTTGACGCTGGTAGCTATTTTTGTTTCAGGTACATCTTTGTTTAACAGTTGGCAAGAACCTCAGTTCCAAAACCGTTTGGAACTCTACCAAACAAATATTGTGCTACAAGCCTCGCAATGGCAACCGCCAGATAGTAAGGACAGCAATTTAAAGGTAGCGAAAGAAGCGATCGTAGGCGAAAAACCCCTAGAAACAGCTATTAAGCAGTATCAGCAGGCACGTAAATCAGCTCAACTAAATCTAGAAAAAGCTGAAAAACAACTGGCACGGCTGACAACTGAAGCAGCGACTACTCCTGCAACTCCCAAATCTCAATCAGAAATTCCTCCTGTTAGCAATGTCTCTCCTTCGTTACAAGAGAAACAGTTGCAGCAAACTCTCAACCAATTACAAAAATCCATTGCTGAAATAGATTTACAGTTGGGAATATTACAAATACAGAAAGGTAAAAATGATATTGCCTTTAAAACATGGAATGAATTACAGCAAAACTCAGAAATAGATTCGCCATTACGGGAAACAGCCGCCACGCTGATTGGGCTGTGGAGTAATCCTCCTCGCATTCTCCCAGATGCGCAGCAACTGATCCAAGACAACTTAGAAGGTTGGTTTCGATATACCGCCCTTACCAAGCTTTACGAATCCCAGCAACGTCAAGAAGCCTTAGTGAATACTAAAGTCGAGGCACAAGAAGCTGCGATGGGTGCTTTATGGAAATTAGCAATTATAGGTACTATTCCAGCACTAGGGGCTTTTATAGGAATTGGATTACTGATATTTTTGATTGGACAGCGTCTAGTTAAAGGTAAAACAGCTTTACTAGAGCAAAATGCCGATATGGGCTGGGCAACACCGTGGGATGGAGAAACGATTTTACAAGTATTCGTTGTCGGTTTTTTCTTTATGGGGCAACTTTTAATTCCTTTGGTCTTAGCCCTTCTCCCTATTCCACGTCCAGTTCTGAATGTACGTATTCAAGCATTTTACGTGTTCTTGAGCTATATTTTGGTAGCATCGGGTGCGCTATTAGTACTGTATTTATCTATCAAACGTTTTTTACCGTTACCATCTGATTGGTTTCGCTTTCGTTGGCAAGGTAATTGGTTTTTATGGGGGCTTGGTGGTTATTGTGCGGCGCTACCTATTGTGGTAGTGGTGTCCTTAATTAATCAACAATTATGGCAAGGACAAGGCGGTAGTAATCCTTTGTTACAACTAGCTTTGGAAAGTCAAGATTCTGTAGCACTAGGACTATTTTTTGTCACAGCTGCGATCGCTGCCCCGTTGTTTGAAGAATTTCTATTTCGCGGCTTTTTGTTACCATCGCTTACCCGTTATATGTCTGTGTGGTGGGCAATTATTGCTAGCGGCTTTTTCTTTGCTATTGCTCACCTTAGCTTATCGGAAGTTCTACCACTGTTTTCTTTGGGAGTAGTTTTAGGAGTAGTTTACACGCGATCACGCAATCTCCTTGCTCCCATGCTTCTCCATAGCCTTTGGAATAGTGGTACTCTCATCAGTCTATTTATCCTCGGTAGTAGCACTCGGTAAATTTCAGTCATACTTTACCAAAATTTCATGAAATACCAAGGTAATATGTCATAAAAATCTACTAATTATAGTTGGTACTTAGCCTAGAAAAATGTTAGTTTGAGAAAAAATATGTTGCTAGTATAAAAAGGCAAAAAATGGGGTAGTCACCTGGTGCTGGATCGGAAATTTCCGAACGGCAAATTGCTTATATGCGGTTGTCTATGGTGTATCTTATCCAACTAGCAGACGCCTATAAATATTATTAGACGTCTGTAAATCTGTTTCTCGTGGAGTGTATAACTTAAAGCGAGAATGGGTTACTTTACTCTATAGAGTACCAACTATCAGTAGTCTTTGCAGACTTGTAGATGTCTGTAAAGTTATTTCCCAGTAGCGCCAACATAACAAAAGGTAGAAAGCAAGAAACTTATAGTATGGTTTTTTTGTCTATTCTTAACTGTTAGATTATTTTTACCAGGACATACTAGCCTTAAAAATGGCGGTAGTTAGTAAGATAGATGACAAATTTGTCTAAGAATGCTAATACTGTCAGTTGTCAGCCTTATGCTAAAGCAAATTGTTTGTAAGTTCTGCCTGAATTTAACTTGATGACAGAACGGCGATATAAATTTTGTTCTAGCAGTTCACCTGACTTGATTTGGGAAAATATTCCAAAATACTCTCTAAACTGTAGTTTCTAAAGTTTAGTGTTATTCAGTGTCACAATTGCCTCCGTAAATCTTAAAAATCCGGAAGTGGCATTGTTGGAATTGTAATCATTATCCTAATTTAGTTGTTTTGCGATCGTGACAGTAACTCTTTAACTGAGAATTTGCTGTTACAAAAATAATGCAAAACGCTATTTTACGTTTTTTTAAGTTCAAAATCTTTTGATTGACAGAAGCAGCTTCAAGACATTTCTGAATCACTGCTTACTCTATTAATGATTGCGTTGCCTATAAAATTAGGTTGCGCTACTTTTATGATTTATCAATTTATATGATGAATTTAACCAAAATAAAAGTATAAATTCATCTACTTGTGAAATTAAAAGATTCAGTAAATTTATCTTTTGATAGATAGTTAGAGTTTTAATTTTACACATCACCCTTGAAGGAGCAACACCCGTGGCAAATCTCAACCCTAGTCATGCTACCAAACAACTTTTAGCTGGATACTGCGGCATTATTTTAGGAGGACTTGGCGTCCATAAATTTATTCTTGGTTATTCTACAGAAGGCTTCATCATGCTTGTGGTTTCTCTAGTTGGAGGTTATTTCACCTACGGCTTTACCTTATTAATTATGCAACTAATTGGTTTGATAGAAGGAATGATTTACTTGAATAAATCCCACAACGAATTTGTTGATACTTATTTTGTCAACAGACAGGGATGGTTCTGAACTTCCCGATTTACATCGCTGGAGCAAGTCAGTTAAATTGAGAATTAGTAGGGTATTTGGACTCTACTACGTGCTTTAAATAGTCAATCATATCCTACAGCAATCGGATTAGATTTTTGAAAAAACTTGGGTATATGTAGGGTGCTTTAGGACTAGAGTACATAACGCATCTTCCTAAAGCTTTGGTGCGTTATGCTTCGTTAACACACCCTATGTCTATGTATATTTCAAAATTATGAATTCTGTTGCTGACTTGCTCTAATAAAAACTTGAAAAACAAGTATTTTGCTAGGAGGTTTATTGTTTATATATCCTTTAAAAATTTGAAAATAAATAGTAAAAAATAATTTATTAAAAACAGAAATCAACTACTTGTAATTAATAATTTTGTTTTTAATAGAGTCATAATAAATATCATTTAAAAATAAATAATTAACTTCAAATCCTGTTACCTTTCAGGTAATTAAATTAATTGCGTATCCTGTTTGGCATTTCTGCTAACTAGAAAAATATTATCTTTATATCAAGATGCTAACTATCAAACGTAAAAATATATCCTTGGCTATATTTGCCCTATTGAGTTTAGTGTATTTCTGCACTATATCCAATTTGGACATTAATCCTTTTTTAAGAGGAGAGGCTGTTCTGATGCCAATACAGTTACTCGCTATTATTTACGTAAGTTATTGGCGCTGGAGCCGCAAAGAGTCAACAGAATTATAAAACTTAATAAAACTTCATGTAGTTGACATTCCATCATAGCTAGGAATTTCGCCTACTCTCAAAGTAGGGGTGGACATTACTCCACCTTGGCTAAAAGCCTTGACGTTTCGTAGCACATTCAAAATCTTTCCATGCAACTTGTCCCAAAAACTAACCTCTCCCCAGAAATCACCCCAACCACAGAAAAAATTATTCTGGATGTAGGGGGTATGAAGTGTGCTGGCTGTGTGAAGGCTGTAGAGCGGCAGCTAGCTCAATATCCAGGAGTCAAGAATGCTTGTGTGAACTTGGCGACGGAGGTAGCAGTCGTAGAATCAGAAACTGGTGTGGTAGAACCAGATGCACTAGCGAAGCAATTGACAGCGGCTGGGTTCCCATCTCAACCCAGGCAATCTCATGGAAAATTGGCAGAGCAAACACAATCATTACCAGATCCGGCACAACAGCAACGCCGAGAAATGCAATCTGCACAAAGGCAGTTGGTAATTTCTACCGTACTGCTGATATTATCGGGGACTGGTCATTTTGGGAGCTTTAGTGGTGAACTTTTGCCAGGTTTACATAACATCTGGTTCCACTTTGGATTAGCAACAGCAGCGTTACTAATTCCAGGGCGCTCAATTTTCATTGATGGTTGGCTTGGTTGGCGGCGGAATGCACCCAATATGAATACTTTAGTAGGGTTGGGAACGCTGACTGCCTACATAGCAAGTGTAATAGCTTTGCTATTTCCTCAGCTTGGTTGGGAGTGTTTCTTTGATGAGCCTGTAATGATGTTGGGTTTCATCTTATTAGGACGAACATTAGAAAGGCAAGCCAGAGGGCGTGCTGCTGCTGCATTTAAGCAATTATTGGATCTACAACCCCAGATAGCACGATTGCTTACCAAACCGAAGATAGCCGGAGAAGTAGGGGAAATTTTAGAAATTCCGGCAGATCGGGTGCGTGTGGGTGAATGGTTGCAAGTTCTCCCAGGAGACAAAATTCCAGTCGATGGAATTGTAGTAGATGGACAAACAACCATTGATGAATCCATGTTGACTGGTGAATCAGTGCCTGTACTCAAGCAAAACAAAGATACAGTTACAGCAGGAACACTCAATCAGTCAGGAGCGATCGCGATTGAGGCAACTCGTACTGGCAACGATACAACTTTGGCGCAAATTGTTGCCCTAGTAGAAGCAGCGCAAGTTAGGAAAGCACCCGTACAAAAATTAGCAGATACAGTAGCCGGATATTTTACCTATGGAGTACTGACAGCAGCTTTATTAACATTTTTATTTTGGTACTTTATCGGCACCAATATTTGGCCAAATGTTGCCACCTCAACAGGCATGGAGATGTCTCATCACTCTCCACAGACAATTCATCACCTCTACTCACCACTGTTACTAAGCTTAAAGCTAGCAATTTCAGTTATGGTTGTAGCTTGTCCCTGTGCTTTGGGATTGGCTACACCGACAGCTATTCTGGTTGGTACAGCGATCGCTGCCGAAAAAGGTATTTTAATTAAAGGTGGCGATGTTTTGGAAAAAGCACATCAGCTCAACACCATAGTTTTTGATAAGACTGGCACGCTAACAAGTGGGAATCCGATTGTCACAGATTGCCTTGTACTAGAAGAACTGGATTTAGTATCCAATTCCCAGCACCTATTACAACTTGCTGCCGCAGTTGAAAGCGGCACCTGCCATCCCTTAGCTACAGCAATTTGCAAGGAAGCACAGCGACAAAAGTTATCTGTTCCAGGAGGCGATCGCTTTCACACAGAACCAGGATTGGGTGTTTCTGCTGTTGTGGAAGGCAATTTAGTGCTATTAGGAAACTGGGATTGGCTTCTATCGCACGAAATTTCCATTCATGAAGCTGCACAAAAGAAAGCTCAAGTTTT
This sequence comes from Chlorogloeopsis sp. ULAP01, assembly GCF_030381805.1. Lineage (NCBI taxonomy): Bacteria > Bacillati > Cyanobacteriota > Cyanophyceae > Nostocales > Chlorogloeopsidaceae > Chlorogloeopsis > Chlorogloeopsis sp. ULAP01. The sequence continues at coordinate 87,389 of NZ_JAUDRH010000024.1, read as the reverse complement.
GGCAGCAGATGGCAAAACAGTTGTCGGAGTAGCTGTTGGAGGAAAATTTGCTGGATTAATCGCCGTTCAAGATACCCTTAGATCAGATGCAAAACAAGCTGTAGAAAATTTGCATCGTATGGGAGTGCGAGTTATGCTTTTAAGCGGTGATACACCAGCAGCCGCTTTTGCCATTGCCAAACAACTGGGATTAAATCTTACTGATGTGATGGCAGGTGTTCCTCCAGCCAAAAAAGCAGATGTAATTAAATCTCTTCAGACACCAGAGATAGAGAAAATACCTAACTCCCAATCTGTTGTTGCTATGGTGGGAGATGGCATTAATGACGCTCCGGCTTTATCTCAAGCAGATATTGGTATTGCCTTACATGCAGGCACAGATGTTGCCATTGAAACTGCTGATATTGTCTTAATGCGAAATTCTTTAACTGATGTCACCAAATCAATTCAATTGAGTCGTGCTACCTTCAACAAAATTCGCCAAAATCTATTCTGGGCTTTTGCATATAACACGTTGGGAATTCCCCTGGCAGCAGGTATTTTATTACCTAGTCTACATTTTGTTCTTAACCCTGCTGGCGCAGCAGCCCTAATGGCTTTTAGTTCGGTGAGTGTAGTCACTAATTCTTTGCTATTACGGCGCTTTGCTCGCGGAGGAGAATTTTTTGAGTAGTTAACGTCAATTGTGGAGACAGAAGTCGCTAATCTATGATAGCCGCTAGCGACCTGCCTCCCTTAGCCCTTATACTAAAATTTAGTGTAGGAAAAGCGTAAATCTGCCTTGATCGCCATATTCGTTTTCTTGTTAGAGATGAAATGAAAGCGAAATATAGCAAATAGTGTGGGAAACAAACCTCATACATCAAAAGCTTTTCAAGCCCTATATCATCAGCGAACAGCTGATTGTAGACACCTTCTAGGCTACTTACCATACACTATAAAGTTATAAAGTGTTCCCAAAATATTTAAGGTGTGCTAAGAGTTAGTTTCCCTGGATGTGAGAATCCGCACGTTTTGAAGTGTCACAGGGTAAAGTAGATGACCGTATGTAGTACATATGTCAATCCCACTGCTGCATCGGGCGATAGATATAATAAAATCCCTATGATTTGGTAGACTTATCTGATGAGTTATCGTACTATTGCTGTCACTCCATCGCTTTGGGTGTGGTTTAACTACCTTATGCGTGCGATCGCAACCTGAACTTTTTCATGATAGTTTGTTCAGAACTAAGCTTTATTGATTGCTTTGACCATCAAAATATCCTAGTTCCTGTCTAGATAATTCTTAAGGCAAACTGAGCAAGTAACTTGAATAGTTTTACCATTTTACTTATTTCATCACTTTGCTTGACCACAGGTTCTAGATGAGGGAATGGCAAACAATAATTTTAAACAAATCTTGATTAACGACAGATCAACTGATTTTAGCAATGATTTGGCAATGGCAGCAGAAACCCGTGAAAGTCATCTACTGATCTTAGAAGATGATCAGGGACGCAAAGAATTTATCTTAGAACATTCCATTTATTCTATTGGTCGAGATAGAGAGTGCGATATTCGTTTAGTTTCGCAATTTGTCTCGCGTCGCCATGCTACTTTACTGAAACTGCCTCGAAAAGATAATAGTAATAACTATTACTATAGAATTGTTGACGGTGATGCAAAAGGTAGACCCAGTTCTAATGGCTTAATGATTAATGGACGCAAGATCCAGACTCACGATCTCAAAAATGAAGACGAGATTATTTTTGGCCCGCAAGTACGTGCCATTTATTACCTATTACAGCATGAGACCACGCCACCTGGTCAGACTGATGCTAGTGAATATGATATTACGCTTATTAACCCTGGCATGACTGAGGATTTTGAGGACTGAAAAACCACATATACGGATAATTTTACGAAGATTTAGTGGAAATTTCAAGGTGTTCTGCCAAAAGCTAGCCTCAGTCAGAGTTAGCTGTAACAGACACCTTTGCTATAAGCGTTCATAACTATCTGCCAGACTTTCTATTAGATGCCAATAGTGATTATTTTCTATCGACTGCTTAATGAATTCAAAAACCTGCCGACAGTGATTATCAAGTTGCAGTGGTAATTCCTCATTTTTGATCACAATACTCATTCGGGTTTCTGTTTCGGTAGCTGTGCTGATATCAATAAATACCTCTGCTTTTACCATCTTAGAGAAGGAAACAGTACCAGGAATTTCGCGTGCCATAATGTAATCCGACGTACAGTACTGCACAACCAAATTACAATTTTGTAGTAGTTCTGTAACTAATGTCTGGAGATCATGAATAGGAACAGAAAGAAGAAACGAACAGGTATAGCGAGCCATAATAGCCCCAAGTCTTGCAACACTCCGTCCATCCTATAATACCGAACCAGATAAAACGCAAGTCACTCATATTCATTGACTGAGTACCAAAGCCTATATTGCTTCCATCATTAAAAAAGTTCCTACCGCTGAAAATTTGATAAAAAACTTTAAAATAAGTTTGGCGGAGGTAAAAAATGAAAGTAGCAATCACCGGAGCAACAGGATTTGTTGGTAGTCACTTAGTAAAGCGACTTAACAAAGAAGGTCATAGGGTATTAGTGTTAACTCGCAACACTGCTCATGCCCAAAAGTTTTTTCCAAGGCAAGCTTTTAGCAATGTAGAAATTATTACTTATACTCCCACAGCATCCGGTTCTTGGCAGCAGGCGATCGCTGATTGTGATGGAGTAGTTAATCTTGCTGGTGAACCGATTGGAGAGGGGCGCTGGACACCAGCACGCAAACAAGAAATCCTCAATAGCCGCAAACTTAGCACACAAAAAATTGTCGAAGCAATAGCCAATGCTAATGCAAAGCCTAGTGTTTTAGTTAACGCATCGGCTATCGGTTATTACGGGACAAGCGAAACTACTACTTTTGATGAGACTAGCTCACCAGGAAACGATTTTCTCGCCCAAGTCTGTCAAACTTGGGAAACAGAAGCACAAAAAGTCACAGATTATGGTGTCAGATTAGTAATATTGCGGTTTGGTATTGTTTTGGGCTTGGGTGGTGCTTTGGGTAAAATGATAACTCCCTTCAAGCTTTTCGCGGGTGGTCCTATTGGTAGTGGTAGACAGTGGTTTTCTTGGATTCACATAGATGATTTAGTTGACTTGATTGTACAAGCTTTAACCAAACCAGAAATGACAGGTGTATACAATGCCACCGCTCCCCATCCTGTCCGCATGGCAGAGTTATCTCAAACTATGGGAAAAGTCATGCATCGCCCTTCTTGGTTGCCAGTTCCTAACTTTGCAATCGAAGCCCTTTTGGGGGATGGAGCAATAGTAGTCTTAGAAGGTCAACAAGTTTTACCTAAACGTACTTTAGAAAGTGGCTTTGAGTTTCAATATCCTGATTTGCAGCCAGCCCTAGAAGAAGTTTTGAAATGAAGTGAATAGGATAGGATAGTGGTTATACCGTTTCTATCTGAAGAGGCATAAAAACAACTCCACTGCTTGCGCCACCTCCCCTTGCTAAGGGGAGGTTAAGAGGGGTAAAAATAATGTGCAGGTTCATAGAGAATTGGTATTAGTAGATAGTAGGGGCATTATTTTCCGGCTGAAATAGACAATTTATCTTCTAAACCCACCCGTACAGTAGTTGATTGTCAACCACTACCCACTAAACACTATCTACTAACTATTGATTGGACTGAAATTTTCGGGAAATCCAACTGATGACACCGCTAAGAATCGCACCACCCATTAGAATACCAATTGCTGGGTTAAATACAGGTTGCCAAAGTTGATGCCACAAATCTAAGCCCAAGGGTACGCCAGTGGCTTGACCGATAACTGCGATCGCGAACCAGCCAAAGCCAAACAAAACTAGGAATACATCAACTACCAAAATCAGATTTAGCCAACTCAAAATTTTATCTTTCATCAGTTGTCGCGTCTTCAACTGTAACTATCAATGGCAAATCGCTAATGGCTAATAGTATCAGAAGCCATCAGCGATTTGCAATTAACAACTAGCAATTAGTAATTACTCTTCAAATAGCCATTTTTTGACTTTCGCTAAACTTTGCCAATCTGGTTTTCTGGTGAAACCATCTGCAATACTATTTTCAATTTCCTCTCGCCATTCAGAATTCAGCAAAATTAACTGGCTTGCAGCATCAATATGTTCGCGCAAACCTTTTTGCCCAGTTTCCAGCATGGCAATAGCGAGGTTGATCCTTGCCTGAGGATCTTGTGGATTTAGCTTCACTGCTTTTTGAGCAGCTTTATAAGCAAAACTGGGTTTGTTCTCCAGTAGATAAAGCCACGCCAAACAAGTCCATGCCGAACTACTTTTAGGAGCGCGATCGCAAACTTCTTTAAACACAGGAATCAAAGCATCTGCTGATTCTCCAGCTTTATACCTTTCCAAACCTCTATCAAACAGGGATTCAACTGTATTAGTCATTAGTCATTAGTCATCATTCGTTATTCATTCATCCTTTGCCAAGTGACAAAGAACAAATGACTATATTACACTCCAAATGACTTGCCACAGCCACAAGTTTGGGAAGCATTAGGATTAGTAAACTGGAAACCACCGCCAATCATAGCATCACTATAATCAAGCATTAAGCCATAGAGATATAATAAACTCTTGCGATCACATACAATTTTGAAGCCGTCATAATCAAAAACTTCATCATTAGAGGTAATCTTGCTAGGGTCTTCAAAATCCATTATGTAAGACATTCCGGAGCATCCACCTTGACGCACTCCTACCCGCAAGCATAAATCATTGCCAGCCTGTTTCTCCTGCAAAAATTTCACTTGCCGCAATGCTGCCTCGCTCAACTGAATTCCTTTTTGCGATGATTGAGTTGCTTGTGTCATTTGCGTTTTAACTCCTGAAATTGATAATTTTCAACCTATAGTGAAGAAGGAAGGAACTTTTAATTCCAAACTTTCGTCCTCAGGTTGCCTAAAAGTAAAAGTTTTTCTCTCTATTCTAGCGACATTGATGCCCCAAGTTGCCAAATTGTAAATACTCCGTCCAAAGCACGCAAAGATTTTTATTCTAGAATTGAGAGACTCAATATGTTTTGAGATTCAATATTTTTGGAGTTTTAGCCTTTGGCAGCCAAAAACCGCGATCGCCCTTCAATCATCAGCTGAGGGAATTTTTATCCGAGGCTAGCCCCGACTCAAAAATGTACTTGCAAATCGCTTGTTTTGATTCACTTACTCTATGACAAGTTTTAATCGCTCTACCAGCCGTCGTTTGCGGAAATTAACTCAAATTCCTTCTGTATGGGAGGGCGATCGGCGTCCATTGTCATCATCACAAACCCAGCACTTAGACTCAGAGACAAAAGGCGAATGCATTCTTTGGGTAGATGGTACGCAAGGTATTGTCCGAGGAATGGACGTAGTACCTCCAGAAAGCGGCCCAGAGGCAATTGTTCGTACTTTAATGCGAGCAATGGAAAATCCCCACAGCCCCGCTAAGGCTGCTCGTCCTCAAAGAATAGTAGTCAGAGATCGTGAAATCCAATTTTATTTGCGCGGCGTCCTGCAAGATTTGGATATTGCAATTGACTATTCACCGGAATTACCTTTAATTGACGAATTATTTCGAGGGTTTTCAGAAATTCTCGACTCTCAAGTTCCCGAATTACCACCACAGTATGCACAAGCCCTAAGAGAAAAGGCATTAGCAATGTGGCAGATAGCACCTTGGGAATTATTGGAAGAACAGCAAATATTGTCAATAGAGATTAATAAGTGGGATGTAGGTACACTTTATGCCTCAGTGATGGGGATGTTGGGTATGGAGTATGGAGTATTGTTATATCGTGCCGAAGAATCCCTCAAGCAGTTTCGCGCCACTATTTTAAGAGAAGACGAATCACAAGGGCATTTAGAAGAAGCTTTTCTCAAGCAAGATTGTCTGTTTCTAACTTTTGAGCACGCTGATGAAAGTGAAGACACAGAAGATGAGGAATTTGAAGATTTGGCAGAGCTACCCTTATCAGAAATTCAGCCTACTTTCGGCAATATTCATCCTTTAGAAGGGCTGCGATCGGTTTTGTATGACGAAGAAGCATTGATAGTATATGTTGCCCTAGAAGGCTTGTGTCGCTTTCTGCGAGATCACCGTCGTCAATTAGGGGGCGATTCTTTTCCCTGTGCTAGTCGTCGCTATCGAATTTCACTGCCTGTTACTAGCGATGAATCTACGAAATCAGTATCTATCACCGTTTCTACGATGCCCCAGTTGGCAACAGAACTAGAGGAAATGGCAGGCTACGATATTGAGGAAGACGATGAGATTGAATCGCACATTGATCCGATTTTCCGTTCATTGCGAGACGACTTAATACCAGAAGACTCCTTTCTCAGCTTGGGTGTTGTTTCTTGGGAGATGTTAGAGTACCTGCATCAGGGAGTTAAATACTACAAAGCTGGAGAAATTAAACCAGCAGGTGACGGTTTGCCCGTGATTTTAATTCAAACCTCCCGCCCCAAGGCTAAAACCGTGATTGAAAATATTGAAAAAGCTGGTGGGCTAAAAGCTATTTGCTTTAATCCGGGTTCCGATCCCTTAGGTGGCGATCGCTATGACCTTGGCTTACTGCAAACTCAAAATGGTGAACTATTCCTTTTCGGTGAGTTTTTGGATGACGATCCTATTCACGTAGAAGCACGGAAAAAATGGAATCAACGGTGTAAACACACTAAAGGCTACTGTGGTTTGATCATTGCTAGAGGGTTAACAGGTTCTGCCCGTGGTAATCCCCAGTTGCGAGATATGATGGCTTTGTTTGAGGCGCGATCGCTTTCACCTCAAGATCTAGGAATAGGTACTCTCCAATTAATGCCCCAACTACAATTTGAATAGTTGTTTACCTATCACTACACAAGGCACTCTGTAGGTATTTTTCAGCAGAGGATATAATTGTTTGATTTAAGGATAATTTTTCGTTCATTTATAGCAACAGTTGTAGATACTAACTGGAGAACCCTGAATTATTAATTTTGGGGTTTTTCAGTGCAGTAGCTGTGTTTAAACAAAAGATTAAGACTACTTATACCAATGCGTGGATTTTGGAGCCACTGCGGTGGTGAGGCAGCACTCTTGGCGGGTTTCCCACGGACAGTTCCTACATCGGGGGAGACCCCCGCAGGTGACTGGTGTAGACACGTAGACGGACGTAGTCCGGCTTCTCGCAGAGTAGTGGATAAGCGAAAGTAAGGGTTTCCCGGCATAAAGGAGCGTAAGCGCCCTAGCGGGTTAAGCGCGTCGAGTGCGACTGGCGTCAAGTGGCGTCACCTGGCGTCACCTAGCGTGATTTTAGATTAAAAACATTGATTAATAAGCTAATCCAGAATTTTGAAACAAGACTCCCTACGCCAATTTGTTATTGCACAACTCATTACTCTACGAGAATCCAGACTAAATCTATCTATGTATCGACCCACAGGCTCATGTGTTTACGTAGTTTTCTCTCTTTACTACTAGCCGAATTGTATTGAGCAAGAAGTGGTTAACTAAAAGAAGGAAAATTCAGCAATATCTAAATCTTCTTTAGGAAAATTTATTTCAAATTGCACATTGGATGCGACCAGCAAATGTATTTTAGTACAAAAAAACTGTTTTAAATCTTCTTAGAGTTAACTTATAATGCTAAGTTTATTAATTTTTGATTAAGAGTAAAATATCCCTATTTTTCTAAGTAATTCTTTCAGATAATTCATCAGTAATTAGAAAGTAATATAGCAAACAATTATTATACTTAATTACTTTTATTCCTAATTCCAGATAAATCACTTGACTTTATAAATAATATATTCATTCTAGTAGGGCAGAACAAAATCCTCGCGCTACTATTATTTAAAAATTTACATTAGAATATAAAAACTTTATATTCTAATGTTAAAAATAGCACTGATTTCGCAAAGAAAAACTTAAGTATAAATTCGGTAAAGTTTGAGTAAAGGCAAAGTTTTTTTAGAAAAAAGAGATACAATTAAAACAGAAATACAGAGGAGTTTGTACTTTTTTAAAAAATCATCTATGTTGAATAACAAATGTGTTTGCAACTCAAGCTCTTATTTAGACATAAATGAACAAATAGCTTCTACTCTATTAGTAATAGCAATGATTGCAAATGTTCGAGAATAAGAAAGAAATATACATTTGCATTCATAATTTAGAGGTATTGCAAGTTCACCTATAGGTGCATGTACCTTGTAAGCATCAGCACTATTCAACAAAAGTTATTTCCCATATACATAATGCTCTGTCTGAGATGATAAAGCTAATGGGAACTAATTATTTGTATACTGGAATTTCCATAACCAAAAACATCTCAGCATCTATCTATATAGTGAGCTCACACCTTCATGTTATATCTGCAAGCACTGTGACATATATTTACCCCAAAAGTGCTTAGTGAAATTATGCTATAGAGATAGTGAGATGTGTTATGAATAGCAAACTGGAGAAACATTTATGTAGGAAAAGTGGTCATTTGTACTCAATTTAGAAAATTGCTAGCTCAACCTGCTTTATACTCACTCTTGCTGACTTCTTAGCGTTTAAAGGCAAGTGTACATTAGTATTTCGGTCAAAAGAACAATCAAAAAATTCAAATTCTGTATTTTGTTATAAAAATGAAGAACATATTTGCCAATTTAAGCTTTTAGCACCCATGACATTGCTTGTTACCTGACAAAAACTCTGATATTCTTATCTATTTCATCCTCGCTTAATCGATGATTATTTAGTGATGTTAGTATCTAGCAAATAACACAATCAAATGACTAATAAGAAGTGGGCTGTAAAACGTATTACTGTGAATTTAGCAACACAGGAGGCAGAAAAACTAGAAAAGTATTGTCAACAGACTGGCAGACCGGCAACTGATGTAATTAGAGAATTAATCAGAGGATTACCAACAAACGAAGAAAGCAAAGATGCTAATCAGTAAAAGAGAGAAACAACTAACAACAGAATAAATCATCTCAGAACCAGAAAGACTGCTACTATTTATACCTTTTGTCTTTTTGTTTTTTACCTGATTCCTTGTTTAACTTTATGTCTAAGTACGCAGGGTAGTATCTACTCTCTTGACCCTTGATTCAATATGAATAGCCAATTCCGACGCCAACGCAGTTACAATTTGTAAATAAACTGAAAAGGAAGGACGGAATGCGTGTTGCAATCGTGGGTGCGGGGCTAGCTGGACTATCAACAGCTGTAGATTTAGCTGATGCCGGTTGTGAAGTTCAGATTTTAGAGTCTCGTCCATTTGTTGGTGGTAAAGTTGGTAGTTGGATAGATGGCGATGGCAATCATATTGAGATGGGGTTGCACGTCTTCTTTGGTAATTACTATCAATTGTTGGAATTGATGAAGAAAGTAGGGGCGTTTGGAAACCTCCTACCCAAAGAACATAATCATACCTTCATTAATCAAGGAGGGCGAATTGGCACCCTTGATTTTCGCTTTTTGATGGGCGCACCTTTCAACGGTCTCAAGGCATTTTTCACTTGCTCTCAAATATCATTATTGGATAAATTGCAGAATGCAGTAGCACTTGCGACAAGCCCAATAGTAAGGGGTTTGTTAGATTACAACGGTGCGATGCAAAATATTCGTAACTTAGATAATGTTAGTTTTGCCGATTGGTTCCGCAGTCATGGAGGTAGTCAAGGTAGTATTGAGCGAATGTGGAATCCGATCGCCTACGCCTTGGGCTTTATTGATTGTGAAAATATTTCTGCCCGTTGTATGCTGACAATCTTTCAGTTATTTGCCGTTAGAACTGAGGCATCAAAACTGCGGATGTTGTCGGGTTCTCCCTATGAATACCTACACAAGCCAATCTTGGAGTACTTAGAAGCAAGGGGAACAAAGATTTACACTCGCCGGAGAGTGCGGGAAATCCAGTTTGCTGAGGAAGGGGAACAAACCCACGTTACTGGTATAGTAGTTGCCAACGGCGATACAGAAGAAATTATTACTGCTGATGCCTACGTAGCTGCTTGTGACGTGCCAGGCATTCAACGCCTCCTACCCCCAGAATGGCGAAAATGGTCAGAATTTGAAAACATCTATAAATTAGAAGCGGTACCTGTGGCTACGGTGCAGTTGCGATTTGATGGTTGGGTAACGGAGCTGCAGGATGCCGAAGCGCGTAAACAGCTAGAGCGGGCAGCCGGAATAGATAATTTGTTATATACTCCCGATGGAGACTTTTCTTGTTTTGCTGATTTAGCTTTAACTAGTCCTGCTGATTATTATCGCCAAGGGCAGGGGTCTTTGTTGCAATTAGTGCTGACACCGGGAGATCCATTTATTAAACAAAGTAATGAGGAAATAGCCCAGCACGTTCTGGCGCAAGTACATGAGTTGTTTCCCTCATCACGAGAACTGAATATGACTTGGTACAGTGTGGTGAAACTTGCTCAGTCTCTTTATAGGGAAGCACCAGGAATGGATATTTATCGTCCCAGTCAACAGACGCCCATAGCTAATTTCTTTCTAGCGGGGAGTTATACGCAGCAAGACTATATTGATAGCATGGAAGGAGCGACAATTTCGGGAAGGCGAGCAGCGAAAGCGATTTTAGAGACTGTGAAAAAGTAGAGGTTACAAACAAGCCGCAAAGGAAGAAAAAAAGAGAATGTCTGATTGGCTAGAGCATAGCGTGCAAGTAGAAGTAGAGGCTCCCATAGATGTAGTATGGAGCCTTTGGTCTGATTTGGAGCAGATGCCCCGTTGGATGAAGTGGATTGATTCCGTTAAAGTTCCTGAGGATAATCCAGAAATATCTGTGTGGAAGCTCAAAACTGGCGGTTTGGAATTTACTTGGAAATCTCGCATTCTCAAAGTTGTTCCCCATCAAATTATTCAATGGGAATCTGTGGATGGTTTACCAAATCGAGGTGCCATTCGCTTTTACGATCGCCATAACAGCAGTATCGTTAAACTTACTGTTGGCTATGCTATACCTGGTATTCTTGGTAAAATCATGGATAATTTGTTTTTGGGAAGGGTTGTAGAATCAACGCTTCTAGCAGATATGGAACGGTTTAAAGAATATGTCTTAAAAGCAAAAGCACATAGCTAATAGCTAGTGGTTAATTGTTAATAGCTGTTGTCAATTAACGATTAACCATTAGCTATTAACCATTACCATGTTGGATCACTAAACAGATTTATTGTCAATTTTTCGCGCCCAGGTGGAACTGCGTTGATGCAAGCGCGGATCGTTTCTCCATCTTCTAATTCTACTGCACAAGCATAACAAGAACCCATTAGACACCCAGTAGGAATTAAAACTCCAGCTCGATCTGCTACATCTAGCAGGGGTTCTCCCACTTTGGCATCAACTGTAACATCGTCTGGTAAGAAATGGACGCGAACACTCATGGTTTCAAGGAACTACGACAAAAATGGAGTTAAATCTAAATGTCGTTCAATCTCTTTAGCAAGATAGTCTAAGAGATTCTCTCGCTGATCTCGATAGTTGGCAACGCCTGTAGGCAGAGATTTCAAACCCCGTTGTTGACGCAGCCGATTTAACCAAGCACGACGCCAAGGCCCATTATCAAATATACCGTGGAGATAAGTACCCCAGACTGATTGACAACGATCTACTAATCCTAAATTAGCATCGTCAAATAAAGGGTGGTAAGCTTGGGGATCTACTCCTTGAGTTTCTGTGCGCGATCGCCCTTGATGAATTTCAAAGCCACTCACCGGTAAACCCATTTGCGGATAATTTGAGGTAACTTGGCGCTGGCGAGCGATTTTTTGTCCTGTAATCACAGTTTTGATGGGTAATAACCCTAAGCCCTGGTATCTGCCAGCTTGTCCTTCTATGCCTTCTGGATCGGCGATAATTTGACCAAGAATTTGGAAACCCCCACAGATACCTAACACTGTACCTCCAGCTGCTGCGTAATTTTGAATTGCTTCTGCCATGCCGGTTTTTTGCAGTAGTAGCAAATCAGGAATTGTTGCTTTTGTACCTGGGATAATTACTGCATCTGGACGTCCTAATTCATGCTTGGGGCTTAAGTATTTAATCGTAACTGTCGGCTCTGATTCTAAAGGATCGAAGTCGGTAAAATTGGAAATTCTCGGTAAACGGATAACACTAATATTCAGTTCAGTTGAAGATTTGTAGGATTTACGTTCCAACAAATCAAGGGAATCTTCTGCAGGGAACATGGTATCGAGGTAAGGAATAACACCAACTACCGGAATACCTGTACGTTCTTCCAACCACTTAATACCCGGTTCTAGAAGCGATCGCTGTCCCCGAAATTTATTAATAACAACACCGCGAATTAGGGCGCGTTCCTCTGGCTCTAGTAATTCTAGTGTTCCTACTACATGGGCAAAAGCACCACCTCTGTCAATATCAACAACTAATAAAGTTGGAGCATTTAAATGTTTTGCTACCCGCATATTAGTTAAGTCGCGGTGCTTGAGGTTAATCTCTGCTGGGCTACCAGCACCTTCACAAATCAGTACATCAAATTCTGTTGCTAAATGCTGTAGAGATTCTTCAATTGCTCGCCATCCGAGTTCAAAGTACTGCTCATAGTAATCTTGAGCATTAACTCTGCCTACAGGTTTACCTTTAACAATCAATTGAGAAGTCATATCACCCTGGGGTTTAAGTAAAATGGGATTCATTTCTACCCAAGGAATAACTCCCGCAGCCCAAGCTTGTACAGCTTGTGCATAACCCATTTCCCCTCCATTTACGGTGACATAAGCGTTTAAAGCCATATTTTGACCTTTAAAGGGAGCCACTCGCCAGCCACGTTGCGACAGAATGCGACAAATAGCCGCAGTTATCAGTGATTTCCCTGCGTGGGATGTTGTTCCCACTACCATAATTGCTTTCATATTTAGCTTTTTTTCCCAAGTTGGTACAATCTTAAAAGTTGAAATGTAATATAGCTCACCTTAGTAATGAAATAGAAGGCAGGAGGCAGAGAGCAGCGCGCCCTTACGGAGCCAGTGCGGTGGACGGGTTCCCCGGCATAAAGCACCTGGCGTCGGGTTAAGCGCGTCGGGTGCGACTGCCCAGAGGCAGTAGACGCGCAAGCGGCTACCGTAGGTAGGCAGAAGGAAAGTTTTTTCATCCGTTCTTCTGTGTGCAGTTTATGGTGGCTAGTTATTTGACAATAATAATTTAAGGTTTACTATTCTCTATTTACTTAATTCAGTTAGAAAGCCACAGTAAAAACTTCATAAAATGAGTAGCAACTTCCGTACATATTGTTCCCGCTTCAGTGCCACTCCTAACTTTTGATTTTAAATTATCAAAAACACTGATAGTAGTCAGTGGATAGTGGTTAGTAGCCAATGGGCAATGGGAATCGGCAATAAAACCTGTTCCCACCCAACTACTACCTACTTTTACAGACGCGACGGGCTAAGGGTTGAGAGGAACTCACTGCTTTCCACTCTTGTGTCAAACTGCGATCGCTTGCTTGTGATTTGTCATACTTGTATTGCAAATGTGACAAGTAAAACATAGTAATGATATCGATTTATAGATGGCAAGAGTATGTAATAATAAGCCGTCGCATACGTTATTACTTCCCCAGCCGTGCAATCAACCGATAATTTCGATCACATAGCTGCTGCATTACAACAACCTGTAGATTTAGATTTTGAACTTCCTGATCCAGAGGACGAGGAAATTCCAGAAGTCGAATTTCAAAAGCAACTAGATATAGCTTGGCAGGTGTGTGATCGCTTTGATTTACAAACCGAAATCTGGCGGGGGCGAATTTTACGAGCAATCAGGGATCGAGAGAAAAAGGGTGGAGACGGACGAGGCACGGGATTTCTCAAGTGGCTAAAAGAACGAGAAATTAGCAAAAGTCAAGCTTATGCTTGGATTCAACTAGCTAATAGTGCAGATACTCTCCTAGAAGAGGGAAAGCTAGATCCAAACGCGATCAACAATTTTTCTAAAAGAGCGTTTGTAGAAACCGCTAAATCAGCGCCAGAAGTACAGGTAATGGTTGGTGAAGCAGCACAAAAAGGCGATCGCATTACCAGAAGGGAAGTGCGTCAACTTACTGATGAATGGACAGCAATGTCCTCAGAATTGTTACCCGAACCAGTGAAGCAAAAAGCAGCAGAAAACGTTCTTCCTCCGCGTTACATTGCACCCCTGGTAAAAGAAATGGAGAAATTACCAGAGTCACACCAAAAATCCCTGCAAAAAGAAATTGCTCAAAATCCTGATGTAGATACTGTCAAACAGGTAACCGCAGATGCCCGTAGCTTGGCAAAATATCTCAAAGCAGCTGCTCAAGTTCAAGCCTTGAATGAAGAAGATGTTGACATTGAAACCGCACTTATAGAAGCACAAAGAGTCGGTTGCTTAAGCATTGCTGCTGACTTGGTAAATCAGGCATCACAGATAGAGCAAACAATTGGTAAGTTGTACATGACTTGGAAACGGATCGGCAATTTAGCAGATCGGCTTTACGTAGATACCGGCGCAAGTACGCCGCAGTTGCGATCGCTCTTGAATTGCTTGGAACCCTTAGGTGGCGAGGTGATGGAATTGCAACTTGGTGGTGTTGGAGAACGAACTATCCGCCTGCAAATTCAGGAAACGGTATAAATTGAAAATGGTTAGTAGTTAATTGCTAATGGCTAACAGCTAATAGTAAGTAGTGAGCATAGAACAAGGGCTACGCCCAAGAGAATTGGTAGAGTAAGAACACAAAAAAATTAAGAGTTTGAGAGAGTTTTTGTGTAAGTCCTGTTCTACTAGTGATTACAGTCCACTTGAGTGGAGTTGAGCTATAAGCCATGAGCTATGAGCCAAGAAATTTCTTTCTTGGCGGGCAAGAACTTAGATGCAACAAATGAATCTCCCTATCTTGAGTTAAACCAGACAATAGTTGTAGTCCGAAAGCAAGATGCAGTTTCTGGCAGTTGGAGCAAACTAAATAATAGATAAGCACCAACAATAATAGCCATGACAACAGACAAAACTAACAATCCCAATAACACCCAAAAGCAGGGTGAAAGCAAACAAGAGCTAAATCAAAAAACATCAGTTCAATTTTCGATTAGCCTGATCGTAGGAATTTTAGTAATTATAATTCTGGCTATCAGTGGCTATTACGGAATTTTAGGTTTCTAAGTATTGGATTGCAGGTTATTGGTGAAAGTGAATAAAAAATAGCTAATAATCAATAACCTTCATAATTGTGTTTATTCACACTATCTGAATTTGTAGAATAAACCGTCATTTTTTAGTTCGGTTAAGCTCACTATTCTTAAGTAAAAAAGTTGGTAAATTTCTTAATAAGAGTTGTGTAAAAGCGTATCTATAGAACCGTGAACAATCTGTCCAATCACAACCCAGAATCCTTTGGTAATGAGGTTTTAAGCAGTAACTTACTTTGGCAATACGTCAAATCCATGAGTCCAGAAATAGTTACTCAACTATCTAAGCCAAATTCACCAGAAGTATTGCAAGCAATAGAACACACAATTATAAGTATGTTGGGTAGTTTACCCTCAGAAAACTTTAATGTGTTGATTACCACCAATCGGGATAATCTGGGAAGACTTTTGGCTTCTGCAATGATGAATGGTTACTTTTTACGTAATGCCGAGCAGCGAATGGAGCTTGAAAAGTCTTTGCAATTCCTAGAAGCTGATACATCGGATTTTCACTAATAAACTGAATATGATGTAAATCTGGAAAAAACCTCAGTTAAAAATCTGAGGTTTTTTAGTGACATACTCCTGAGTGCAAGCTCCGAAGCGCTATGCAACAGACTTCTTACCAACAGGAGTATTGGGAGAATAATATATCAACTATCAACCAATAATTTTCTGATAAAGAGTATCCCGTTGCTGATAGGGTCTTCCTAAGGAAGCGATCGCTGCTTGTAAGGTTTCAACTTCCATGCATGTACCACCAATTGCGCCCGCCATGGTGGTGATATGTTCTTCCATTAATGTACCACCGATATCGTTACAGCCCCAATTTAAGGCTTCAGTCGCACCCACAAGTCCCAGTTTTACCCAACTTGGTTGATGATTGACAATCCAGTTTCCTAAGTAAATTCTTGCGACAGCAGTGAGTAAGAGTGCATCAGCTAACACAGGCTGATCACGCCCAACACGACGACGTAATGGCTTAGGCGCTTCTTGTCCAACAAAGGGTAACAAAATAAACTCAGTAATCCGGGCTGGATATTCTTGATTGATAGCAGTTTGTTGAAGCGATCGCAATTTTTCTAAGTGTCTAATTTGTTGTTCTGGTGTCTCTATATGCCCCGATAGCATTGTGCTGGTGGTATACAAACCTAATTTATGAGCCGTACCCACAATTTCTAACCAGGTTGCTGTGTCAATTTTTTCTGGACACAGGATACGCCTGACTTCATCGTCTAAAATTTCAGCTGCTGTTCCTGGCATGGAATCTACACCAGCATCTCGCAAAGCAGCTATCACCTCAGCATACGTCAACCCGTCTGTTCTAGCTATGAATTGTACTTCTTGAGGAGAAAAAGCGTGCAGATGCAAATGAGGAAATTCTTGCTTAATTGTTTCGATGAGTTTGAGATAATAAGACAAAGATCGGCCATTAATTTTTGCTTGGGGATTTAATCCCCCTTGCATACAGATTTCTGTTGCACTTCGCTGTTGTGCGTCTTTTGTCTTCTCAAAAATTTGCATCCAATCTAACCAGTAAGCACCTTCCTCGCCTTCATCCCGTCGGAAAGCACAGAAACTACAGTGCTGCTCACAGATATTTGTAAAATTGATGTTACGGTTGATGACGTAGGTAACAGTCTCACCTACTTGGCTTTGACGCAATCTGTCAGCTGTAGCACGGATGGCGGCGATCGCCTTTTGATCAGTCTGTCTTAATAACACCACTCCCTCTTCGGGAGATAAATTGTATCCAAGTAGAACACGGTCAAGAATTGCATCAACAGTGGTGTCTATCACATTTAAAGCCGAAATGTTAAGAGATGAATTTAATTTGATTGATAATTTATCTATTAATTAAATTATACTTCCTTGCTAAAACAGCAGAGAACAGACTCCCAAGCATAGAGACAATTTTTTATTTGCTTTAGCTTGCTATTGCCTGTAGCTCAATGAATTGACTGTACAATTTACTCCAATATTTTTTTGCCATCTATTTCACTCGGTATTCTTTACCATTTGTCACTAAAGAACCTTAACCAGATGCTGCAAGGAGTTATCTTGTGTTTTCCCACAACACTGCCTATGAATATTTATCCCACCTCTACTTCTATAAAGATAGTTTATCTTTGCTAGTAGACAAAGAGTATAAATAAAAACAAACTTATGATTATAAATTGAGTCCAAAATTAATGACTCAGGGTGTTAGTAAATAAAGTCTAGCTCGTAAAGACTATGGCTTTTGTTAAACTCAACAGTTTCACTTTAGTTTATAATCTAACGACTATTATAGCTAGAGTTTACATTCGCAATTTCTAATTTTTAACCCTTTTTGTTTCCGAGAACAAATGCTTGTAAATATTTAGAGAATTATAAATATATTTAATTTAAAAGTAACTAAGATAGTGATAAAATCAGCGTTTAATCAAGGAAAACAATCAAAATTATAGAATTAATAATATTTTGGTATATAAACAAACTAAGTTTACTAAAAATTTTTATTGAATCAATTCACAACTCTAATCTTACTCCATGAGTATTAAGCAACCTAATTTATTACTACCAGTACCATCAGGGGATTTGCAGATTTGCGAATTGCCTTCTGCTACCTCGGATCAAGCTAGCAGTCTAGTGAGCTTTTCTCTGGTAGTACCAACCTATAACGAGGCTGCTAACATCAACAAAATTGTCAGGATATTAAGCCAGATTTTGGATGAAATTATTCCTGGAGACTACGAATTGATTGTAGTAGATGATGATAGTCCGGATGGTACTTGGCAATTAGCTCTATCTTTAATTGCAGACTACCCACAGTTACAAGTAATGCGACGCCAGCATGAACGAGGGCTGTCTTCGGCGATAATTCGGGGCTGGCAAGCCGCAAAGGGAAGAGTTTTAGGAGTAATTGACGGTGATTTACAGCATCCGCCCCATGTATTGTTGCAACTTTTGAGCGCAATTCAAGAAGGAGCTGATTTGGCAGTAGCTAGTCGTCATGTGGAAGGGGGCGGAGTAAGTAGTTGGAGTTTTATCAGGCGTTTTTTGTCCCGTGGTGCTCAATTGTTGGGATTGATTATTTTACCAAGAGTATTAGGTAGAGTTTCAGATCCAATGAGCGGTTACTTTATTGTGCGTCGAAGTGCGATCGCCAATGCGAAACTCAATCCCGTAGGGTATAAAGTTTTGCTGGAGGTAATTGGGCGAGGTGATGTTAGGCAAATTGCCGAAGTTGGCTATGTGTTCTGTGAACGCAAAGAGGGTGAGAGCAAAGTAACTTGGAAGCAGTATTTAGATTACATCCACCATTTATTGCGGTTGCGTCTTTCTACTTTGCAAATGAGAAATTTCAGTATAAGTAGTGGTTTTCCTATTGGTAGATTCATCCGTTTTGGTTTGGTGGGACTAAGTGGGGTATTTGTAGATATGGCAGTACTTTACTTACTCAGCGATCCAACTACTTTGGGGTTACCCCTTACTCGCAGTAAAATCATTGCGGGTGAAATTGCGATTTTTAATAATTTTTTGTGGAATGATGCTTGGACATTTGCTGATGTCGCTATGCAGCAAAAACAATGGCATCAGCGCCTGAAGCGGTTTTTTAAATTCAATATTATTTGTCTTGCAGGGTTAGTGTTGAATGTACTGGTCTTAAATCTAGTGTTTAATTTCATTATTCCTAATCGCTACATTGCTAACCTGATCGCGATCGCCGCTGCCACTGTCTGGAACTTTTGGGTTAACCTCAAACTGAGTTGGCGCGTCACACAAGTGAAATAGTTAAAACACAATGTGCCAATGTGCAATTTTGGATTGAACTTTCATCTAAAATGTAACGTCTGATGTCCAAATTATATGTGTTGATGACACAGCTATGACAGCTTTACTATCCCCGCGTTGGCTTAACTTGTTTCTGCTGTTGATTTGGCTTGTCATCGCTATTAGTTTACGCTTAATAAACTTGACAGCAAAGCCGCCTTGGACAGATGAATTTTCTACTTTGGTATTCAGTTTGGGAAATAGTTTTTTGCCAGTACCGTTAAATGAACCAATAACTATCGATATTCTATTACAACCCCTGCAACCACAACCCACCGCAAGTATTCAAGACGTATTGGCAAATTTATTTAGCGAAAGTAATCATCCCCCTTTATACTTTGTTCTCACTCATCTGTGGATGAAACTTTTTCCCACCCAAGCTGGTTTGGTTTCTTTGTGGGGAGCGCGATCGCTAGCTGCTATTTTTGGAGCATTATCTATCCCTGCTATTTATGCTTTGAGTTGGGTTACCTTTCGTTCTCGTCTCATCAGTCATTTAGCTGCTGCGATGATGGCAGTCTCACCCTATGGGATTTTTTTGGCACAAGAAGCCCGCCACTATACTTTGGCAATCCTATGGGTAATTGCTTCCCTTACTTGCTTAGTAGTAGCCGCACGTCATATCCACAATCGGATTCAATTACCTATATGGTTTTCATGCTCGTGGATCGTAATTAATGCTTTGGGCATTGCTACTCATTACTTCTTCACCCTTACTCTCTGCACTGAAGCGATAGTTTTAATTTTTTTGGCTTGGCAACAGAATAAAGAGGACACGGGGACATGGGGACATGGGGACGAAAATGACACGGGGCAGAGGAGACAACCAGACACGGGGAATATTTTTGATATTTTCTCCGCGTCTGATAAAAATGCGTCACCGCGTCTCCCCCTCTTTGCGTCTTTACTCTCTCCTCCTTGGCAACGTGTTTATGCAGTTGCTGTTGGCACGGCTGTAGCAGGTATAGTTTGGCTGCCAGTTTTTTTACAGAATACTTATGGTGATAGATTGGTTGACTGGATTCAAAGCGATCGCGTTGGTATAGCTTGGATCAGTCCAATTTTTCAAGCTTTGGCTGCCTGGGTGACGATGTTTTGCTTGCTACCAGTCGAATCACCGAATCTAGCTGTGGCGATCGCATCAGGGCTAGTTATGCTAATTTTTCTGATTTGGGCAACACCCATTCTGTGGCGTGGCTTTAAGGTACAGCTTGTGCAATCACAAACCCGTTTGACAACCCAAGTTTTAGCTGGTGTGGTTGTAGGAGCGATCGCTTTATTCTTTTTCTTCACCTATTTTCTGAATATTGATTTGACACGGGGTGCTCGTTATAACTTTGTTTACTTTCCTGCTGTAATAGTTTTGCTGGGGGCAAGTTTGGCAATTTGTTGGCACCGTGGATTGAAAAAGGAGAAATGGGGAGTCAATGGCAAAGTAAGTGTGGTAGTAATCTGGGTAATGGGATTACTAAGTGCGATCACGGTTATTTGTAATTTAGGTTATCAGAAATATTATCGTCCCGACTTATTCGTGCAATTAATTCAAAAAACATCCCAGATACCAGTACTTATTGCTACCACCCAAAAAACACACGTACAAATTGGCGAAATGATGGGGGTAGCCAGAGAATTTAAGCTTCAAAATACTCTCTCTGCTTCTCCTCTTTTCTTACTCGCCCATCAAGAGCAAAACTCCAATACTTCTACTGCTACTCTCCAAAATACTTTGAGGCGCTTACCACGTCCTTTAGACTTATGGTTAGTCAACTTTTACGGTGCCGAACCGGAAGAAGTAAAAAATTGTGCTGTCGAAACGCGAGCTTTTCCGACAATTAATGGTTATAAGTATAAAATTTATCATTGTCCTTAGGTTCTCAAACATTAATTTTTATAGTCATTAGGAACACCAATTGATGATAAACCAGCGATCGCCCGTAAATTTTGGCAACGAATTAATTCAGTGAAATCTAAAGCAGCATATCCCTCAATTTTTGCAACTGTCTCAATAGCAGACAAAAGATGTTGGGCTGCTTCAACTTTCGAGTAACCTCGTCGTTGTGCTACTTCAATTGCATTTTCATCAGCGTTTAACTGTGACTGTTGAGAACGGTTAATAGCAGTAATGCGAAATCCAGCTAAAGTAGTTAATCCACCAGCTATAACTACACCTAGCGCATCTGTTTGTAAGAATTCAACTAATGCGCCCAACAGTCCAGTCAGTGCGATCACTTGATAAATATCAGGCTTAAACCACTTCACAGCTGTCAGCCAGCTAACAGTTTGCAATAACAATAAATCGCGTTGCGACTTAGTCAATTGACGCCATAAATCGAAGTTTATACATATAAGTCGCTCCCAGTTCCAAGGCAATGGAAAGGAAATATCAATCACCTTTGCTTGCTCCGGCTTACTGATAATTTTAGTCATCATCCTAGCTGAAGCTGGCATTAGATCGAACAAACGGCGAATTTCAACTGTCGGCTCCATATTAACGTAGATAAGAAAAATCTATTTCCTGACAAACTTTTTTTGATTAGTATTTTACGCTTATTTATATTTGCTTACTTAACTATTAATCTGTGATCAACTTTTAAATTACATGAATCTTCTAATATGTGCTGAGGATATTTACAATACTCAGCCTATTGAGTTTTAAGGTACAAATATAATAACTAATGACTAATGACTATTGACTAATGACTATAGAAGCTTTTGCTCCCGCCTCGCCAGAATGGACACATAGGGCAATTCATGCTCGTGAATTTTGTTGTCCTAATTGTCATGCTAGTAGCCGAGAAGCTGTGCAAGTGTGGATAAATCGCCGCTCGCCTGTGCTCACAGAAGACTACCGCCGCAAATGGCAAGAATTCTATCAATGTAAATGTAATTGTGCCTGGTGGGCTTGGAGTAGCGATCGCCCTCCAACCAAACTCACAAGTCAATAGTCAAATTAGCTTCTTATGTTGCAAATAAAAGCCCGCCATATGGCGGGCTTTTATTTGTATTAACTTGTAACAGTTTTAGAAAGTGAAGGTGGTACGAAGTGTACCTACATACACAGTGTCGTTGTTGTCGTTATGCTCAGGATTGAAGATAACCAACACACCAGGAGTAACAGCAATATTGTCGGTAAGCTGGTAACGATAAAGCGCTTCTAGGTGATAAGAAGTGCCATCATCTTCACGAGCGCCAATATCGTTGCTAGTAACTTTGGGTGGTTGACCAAAGAAAATACCGAGTAGGTTTCCTTGTTTGCCAAAGTCTCTTAAAGCTAAATTAGCCATCCAATACCAAATATCTGCATCTGCATCAGGCCCAGCCTCAGCCTCTGCTGTACTGTAACCTACCCAACCACCAATAGCTAATTTAGAACTAGCTCTAAAGTTGACTTGGGCGCCGTAGTTGTTAGAAGAAGTCGCAACAGCACCAAATGGTTGGCTAGCAAAAGCGCTACCAGTAGATTCAAACAGGTTTACACCACCCTGGCTATTTTGATAAGTGCGGACGTAAGTCAGACCGATATTAAACGACTCACTGGGTTGGAAAGCTATTTGAGCAAGGGCAGAGTAGTTACCATCAAACAAACCTTCTCCAGCAAGAGGGCTGCTAGCGTCGTTAGTACGTCCACCAGCTAGATAACCCACAGATCCAGATAAAGAACCTTTGGGATTGAAGGTTAGAGTTATACCTGCACCACCTGAACCTTGACGATAGATGGGGCTGAAGCGCCCGTAGCGGGAAAGAGCACCTCTTCCTGAGCTAGCAAAGTCGGGGTTAAAGTTATTAATGTTTTCGTAATACTCACCGTTATTGGCATCTACCTTGACACGAATGGCGTCGCTCAGGTTGAAAGCGTAGTTAAGCTTATCGATTTCAACGTTGTTGTTGCCAGTGTTATTGTCGTACCCCAGACGAGCCATGTTAGTACCCGCTGCCGTACCAAAGTTAGTTAAGTTGCCAGCCTGCAAACGGGTTTGCAATTGGTCACTACCAGTGAAGCTAGTGTTCAAGCTCAAACGAACCCGGTCTGAGAACGTTATGTTATCGTCTACATCATCGCCAGTACCGTTAGCCTTCTCATCTCCGAAAGCTCCTCCCACGTTGAAAATCGCTTCCCCTACTAACTTAGTTGTAGTAGAAAACTGATTTGCTTCCAACTCAGCAGTGCGAGCTTCCAAGGCATCGACACGACCACGCAGTGTAGCCAATTCCGCAGAGAACTCTTCTTGTAAACGCTGCAAAGTAGCCAGGTCTTCTTTCGTTACTAAGTCAGCTGTCGCTGTAGCAATCAATTCATTAACCCGGTCTAAACAAGCATTCAAACCTGCGGCAAATTCATAGCGGGTTAAAGCACGGTTACCACGATATGTACCATTTGGATAACCTGCAATACAACCGTAGCGCTCAACCAAAGACTGTAATGCTTGGAATGCCCAGTCTGTGGGTTGTACATCAGAAAACTGAGAAACTGATGTAACCTGACCCATGTTGTTGCCGCTAGAATTCTGAGACAACTGGGTTACAGAGGTCGCATCTTGGTTTAAGTCTTGTTGTACTTCTCCAGCAAAGGCACCGTTAGCAGCAAATAAAGCCGTTGCAAATACAACTGGACTTAGTTTTAACCAATTCCAGAATAACTTTGTCATTGTGTTTATCTCACTCACACCTACTGAGTCAATCATGGCTAGATTCACAGAATAATTTAATTTTTTGGAAATCTAGCCATAATTTCAGCAACAATTGTACCAAGATTAGGGGTAGTTAATGCAAGTTATTTAATCGACTTTTTCGCATTTTTTCATTGTTTTTAAATTCTTCGTTAGCCAAACGTATAATCATTCTACGTTTGTGACGTAAAAGATTACCTTCTTCCTCAAACTGTTGCAGAAGGCGCGTTACAGTCACTCTCGTTGTGTTTAGTACTTCTGCCATCTCTTGATGAGTAACATTGAGGTCGATGAGTATACCTTGATCTACGTCCCGGCCAAATTTTTCACTCAGCCAAACCAGAAACTGCCACAAACGCAAGTATATTGGTTTTCGATGTACGATGCTCAAAAGCTCTTCTGCCTGTTGAATATGGGTTATTAAACTGTTAACATCTTGATTCCACATATGAGGAGGCAATAAGCTTACCTCCACACTTGTCAGGCACTCAATTTGGTAGGGTTTAACTTTAGATAAGGGATAACCAATCAAATCTCCTGGCCCCCAATATCCCAAAGTAATGAAAGTTCCATCTTCACTCCAGGTTAATGTCCTGACTGCTCCACGCTCTATTCGCCACAATACGTCATTGCGGGCTGGAATAACCTCTCGGCGAGTGAATAACCTTTGGGGTAAAGTACCAGATAAGCCAGAGTTATATGAAGCAGCTGAATGTTGTGTGCGACTGGTAGGATACATCATTAGTAGGTAGGAATTGATAATAGTAGAAGTACGTTATTGATAGGTAAAGTTATCT
Organism: Chlorogloeopsis sp. ULAP01; assembly: GCF_030381805.1. NCBI lineage: Bacteria > Bacillati > Cyanobacteriota > Cyanophyceae > Nostocales > Chlorogloeopsidaceae > Chlorogloeopsis > Chlorogloeopsis sp. ULAP01. The sequence goes on along the minus strand of NZ_JAUDRH010000024.1, from coordinate 62,890 downwards.
AAAATCTCTGAGTGATTTGCTATGAGTACTGAATTATGGCTCAACTCATACAGGAGAATTTAGAAATTGTCAGGCTTTGCTGATGATTAATCTCAACCGAAAGGTAGATGTCAAAGTAGAAAAATTTCTCGTAAGCTACGAAAAATAAATCAAATGTGAATACTCATACACACCAACCCTGAGACTAAATACATCAAAATTCAAGCTTATACTGGTATAAAAAGTATTCACCTATACTGGCGTTTTATGAAAATATTGACAGTGTAAGCTTGTGTAAGAATTGTTAGTATGAATGTTCCAAGAAATCCGATCACTGCATAAGTGTAATATATGTTGTTGGACAAATTTAATACCTTGGAAACTATTGTCAGCTAAATTTGATACTTTGAAAGAAACAAGTTATTAAAAGTTTACTTGCAATTAGTAGTAAAACTAAGTAATTAGTGCCACTAAATGCTTAAGTGTTTATTAATTTTTACTGAAATCCAAGTGGAGTTAGGAAAGTTTGATTTAAAAGTTTCCGCTCTGGTAAGGGCGGCAATCTTCAAATACATATACCTAAAATTTAGATGTTTAGCCAGAGATTTGGAGCTAGTAGAAGCCTGACAGAATTCTCTGAATGTTCATATGTGTAGGGATTTTGACTATTCATTTTTTGATGTCAAAAGCCTATTTGTGGTAGATTTTATGTATATATAGATGAATATAGATGTAAGAGACATTGAATTATCGTTGAAATCTATCGTTTAGATAGAGCCTGATTTAGCAGTACCGAACCGAATGATGAATAGAATTAGTTTTAATTAATTAAATATACTTAACTTAATTTCCAAAATTTAAAGGTATGGAATTTAAATTTTAAGTTTCAGAGGTTATATTTAATACTTGTTTGCAATATTAATGTAAGTAATAACCCCAGATGAAAAATATGTAATCGTTAGTTCTCGGTATAACAATATGATTGCTGTTATTGAATAAACATAGTTACGATTTAACAATGCAATCTCTTGTGGGAAGATTTAGTATTTGAGCATTAAATAATACAAGTGCTATAAGTGTGAAGATTTTCTAGATGGAGATTCTAGATAAGTAACTTCTATTGACTCTTCTCCCTGTTCTTGGAAAGTATCACTTCTTTTAGTTTCATAATCTGTTGATTTCGAGTCATTAATCCCTAGTTATTAGCACTAATGACAGATGATCAATGACTAATACGACAGAGATGGGCTTACTTGTCGTCTTTCGATGAAGATTAACAGACTTTAGTATGGGGGTTTTTAGGCGCAGATGACTTTTGGTGCTTACTAAATCTGCGATCGCAGATACTCGCATAAATCTTCTCAGTGAATTAGCTCTATTGTGGTTTATCCTCATAGTCTGCACTCAGTGCGATCGCACTATAGTTAGTAATCGATTCAACCAAATCACATCCTTAAAAGTGCGAACGCAAATAAAGCTTCTGCTAGAGTGGTGGTAAGCTTAAGTACTGTAGAAAAAAGCAGTGAAGCGAAAATTCACACTGAAATGTTAAGCAGTGAGTTTTTGGGGTGTAAATGAAACGTGTTGGTGTAATTGGTGGTGGACAACTTGCCTGGATGATGGCAAGTGCGGCAAACAAACTAGGAGTGGAATTAATAGTCCAAACTCCTAGCGCCAACGATCCAGCTGTGGCGATCGCTCACGATACTGTTTTTGCCTCGGTTGCTGATGCCGCAGCTACAGCAATTCTAGCCAGCAAATGTGATGTGATTACATTTGAAAATGAATTTGTTAATCTCGAAACTTTATCAGTGTTGGCAAAGCAGGGTGTATGCTTTCGTCCTAGCCTAGAAGCATTGGCTCCCCTTTTAGATAAATATCACCAGCGCTGTTACTTACGCAATTTGGGGCTACCTGTTCCTAAATTCTTTGCTGTCGATCAAGTTGGAAGTCAGGAACTAGGAGATGGAAGCAACAGTATTTTTGAGTTTTTAGCCTTTCATAATTTAGATTTTCCGTTAGTTTTGAAAGCTCGCCGTCATGGTTATGACGGACAAGGCACTTTCATTATTAAAGATATAGAGGATTTACAACAAAAATTAGCGGCTGCAACCCCTGAAAACACACTTTTACCCAATTCAGTCTTTTTATTAGAAGAGTTTATTCCATTTACAACAGAACTAGCAGTGATTGCAGCACGTTCTGTAGATGGAAAAGTAGCGATTTACCCAATTGTAGAAACTCAACAACAAGAGCAAGTATGTAGGCGAGCGATCGCGCCAGCTGAAATTTCTCCACAACTAGCAGCAGAAATTGATGAAATTGCCCGTGTTATCCTAAATGGTTTAGAAGCAGTCGGAGTTTTTGGGATTGAACTGTTTCTCACAGCAGACAATAAAGTATTGGTGAATGAAATTGCACCCCGTACTCACAACTCTGGACACTTTTCTGTTGATGCCTGTGAAACTTCCCAATTTGAACAGCATTTAAGAGCTGTTTGTGATTTGCCTTTAGGCAATTCTAATCTGATTTGCTCATGTGCTATTATGGTAAACTTGCTAGGTTACGAAATATCTACAAGTAACTATATAGTTAAGCGTCAAAAAATAGAACAAATTCCCCAAACTATCGTCCATTGGTACGGTAAAACACAATCACGTCCCGGTCGCAAGCTGGGACATGTCAACGTTTTGTTAAACCACAAAAATCGTAATGAAGCAATGGCGATCGCTCACACTATAGAAAATATCTGGTACTCAAATTAAATCCGCAAAAAAATCTAATTTGCACGCACAACATTATTTTTGAAAGCTATAATGAGTTTATTCCACTGCAACGTTGGTGACTGCCAACAAGTTTTGTGATCTATGACTTGAAAGTTAAGGGAACCAACATTTTTCGTGGCAGTAGACCGTGGCTTTGTACCCGGAAACTTTAAACGAAGAAAATCGGTACCCACCTGGTTATTCCAGGTCAAAAACTTAGGTAAAACGGCGTTGCGGTGAATTAAAAACTATTAGCTCCTAAAGTCAAATTAGGCTTGGGAGCTTTAATTATTAAAAATATTTATATTTTGTTCGCAGAAATTAAAAATAAAAAATGAAGGTGCGCAAGCATTTTGGGGTATGTTGATATGCAAATTCTATCTCTGAATAATTTTCAGTTTAACCACAAAAACCCTATCAAGGCATAATTATGTATCAATTGATTCTAATTTGTCTGGAGACAAGAGTTAGAATCCCAAAATTGCGATACATCATCCTGCAAGTTCAAAAAATTTGTTACATAAACTAATTTATAACAGTGTTTCCAGCCTCGGTTTTCAGACTAGCTAATGGTTTAACGTTTATTCATCAAGAAATACCTAACACTCCTGTCGTTGTGGCGGATGTTTGGGTAAGTGCCGGTACCAAGGTAGAGCCACAACAGTGGTTTGGGATGGCTCACTTTTTAGAGCACATGATTTTTAAAGGCACGGCAAATCTTTCACCCGGAATCTTCGATCAAAAAATTGAAAACTGGGGTGGGATAACAAATGCAGCAACAAGCTATGATTACGCCCACTACTGCATAACCACAGCTACCCCTTTCCTTGAGGAGACTTTACCTTACCTGGGAGAACTGCTACAAAATGCGGCAATACCAGAGGATGAATTTAGCCGTGAACGGGATGTAGTACTAGAGGAAATTCGTTCTTGCCAAGACGATCCAGATTGGATTGGATTTCAAACCTTGATCCAAAGCATTTACCAACATCATCCTTACGGGCGTTCAGTGCTGGGTACAGAACAAGAATTGATGCAGCATTCACCAGAGGCAATGCGCTGTTTTCACCGCACTCACTACCAGCCAGAGAACATGACAGTAGTGATTGTTGGAGGAATTGCTGAGAAACCAGCATTTGAATTAGTCAGTCGTACATTTGATAATTTCGCTGAACGCAGCCATGACTGCCCGCACACTCAGGAATTTGCAGAGCCGATAATAGCAGGAATTCGGCGTCAAGAGTTGTGTTTGCCTCGTTTGGAACAAGCACGGTTAATGATAGGATGGACTGGCCCTGGAGTAGAACAAATCCGCAAAGCTTACGGCTTGGATTTATTGTCGGTAATACTAGCAGAAGGACGGACTTCACGCTTGGTGCGAGATTTGCGGGAAGAACAGCAATTGGTGCAGGGAATTTGCAGTAATTTTTCTTTACAAAGAGAATCAAGTTTATTTACAATTAGTGCCTGGTTAGAGCCAGAAAATTTGGAGCAAGTCGAGTCTTTAATTCGTCTCCATTTGAATGATTTGCTGAGTAATGGTGTGAGCGATCGCGAAATAGCTCGCGCTCAAAGGTTGCTGTGTAATGATTTTGCATTTTCTACAGAAACACCAAATCAACTTGCAGGGCTTTATGGTTACTACAACACAATTGCCCAAGCAGAAGTGGCGGTAACGTATCCAGAAAAAATCAAGTCTTTTGAAGTCCAAGAACTGCAACAATTAGCAAAAGACTATCTCTCACCCAACCATTACGCAGTTACAATACTCAAACCTTATTAGTCATTAGTTATTAGTCATTAGTTCAAAGTTCAAAAATTTTTGACTATTGACTATTGACTATTGACCATTGATTATTGACCCTAAAATCATGACAACCTCCCTGCAAAAACCCCATATTCATCGCACTGTACTAAGCAATGGCATGGTGCTACTCCTATCAGAAAACCCAACAGCAGATATCATTGCAGCACGAATTTTTATTCGTGTTGGTAGTGCTTATGAAAAGCAGCAGCAGGCAGGATTGGCGCATTTGCTGTCGGCAGTACTGACAAAAGGATGTGATGGACTTTCAAGTTTTGAAATTGCCGAACGTGTAGAGTCTGTCGGAGCAAGTTTGAGTGCGGATACGGCTGCTGATTATTTTTTAATGTCATTGAAGACTGTAACATCGGATTTTGCAGAGATTTTGGCATTAGCAGGGCAAATTTTGCGATCGCCCACTTTTCCAGAAATGGAAGTGGAGCTAGAACGACGAATTGCTCTACAAGATATTCGCTCTCAAAAAGAACATCCATTTACCATCGCCTTCGATCAATTGCGACAGGTAATGTACCAAGAGCATCCCTACGCGATGTCAGCTTTGGGAGATGAATCAACTATGAGTCGCTTGACTCGTAAGGATTTGGTACAATTTCACCAGACTTATTTTCGTCCGGATAACGTGGTGATCAGTATTGCTGGTCGAATCACACCAGAAGACGCAGTGGCAGTGGTAGAATCAGTCTTCGGTGATTGGTTAGTTCCTGATACACCACTAGCAAAACTTTATTTAGCTGCTCCAAATGTGCAACCACAAGCAGTGATTTCACATCAACAAACCCAACAATCAATTGTTATGTTGGGCTATTTTGGAGCAGCCGTAAATTCTGCTGACTATGCTGCTTTGAAACTATTATCTACATACTTAGGAAATGGACTTTCCAGTCGCTTGTTTGTGGAGTTACGAGAGAAGCAGGGTTTAGCTTACGAAGTATCTGCTTTCTACCCTACACGCTTATTTCCTGCAACATTTGTAGCCTACATGGGTACGGCTCCAGAAAATACCAAAAAAGCCCTGTCTGGATTGTGGACAGAAGTAGATTTACTGTTTACAACTCCACTTACAGAAGACGCACTGCAATCAGCCAAAAACAAAATTTTAGGACAGTACGCCTTGGGGAAACAAACCAATGCTCAGATTGCTCAAATATATGGTTGGTATGAAATTTTGGGTTTAGGAGTTGAATTTGATCGAGAATTTCAGGAACTGATTGCCAATGTGAGTGCTGCCGATGCCATGACAGTCGCATCTCGGTATTTACAGAAACCATATGTGTCTTTAGTTGGGCAGGAAGAAGCCTTAGAAAGTGCGATACTGCTAACGGATGAGCTACGGTAATTTGTTGCCCAAAATCTAAACAACTTTCGCGATCGCGTGTTATACCCGTATTTACTGATACGAGGGGTATTGTTCCATGAAAGGTAGCACGAAGGCTAGTTCACGAAAACCATTTGTGAAATGCTGGATATTAGAAGCAAAGTACAAGTCAAAACTCTTAAGTAGTGAAATAATACTGTATACTTTTGTACCTTTACTTCTTAGCACCTCGGCTGTAGTATCACTTGCACAGACACCACAACAAATTGCTCCGATCATTGCTCAAGATAATATCTATCGCCCTACCCTTCAACTAGGTAGTCAGGGGCAACCTGTGTCCGAACTTCAAGCCGCATTAAAACTTTTGGGCTTTTATACAGATACAGTCGATGGGATTTATAACGAAATTACTGCTGCTGCTGTTTCTCAATTTCAACAAGCAGCAGGTTTAAATCCAAACGGCATCGTTGATGTCAATACCTGGCAAAGACTTTTCCCTAGCGAAATTGTCTTAACACCAACTTCTTCATCCAATCCACCAAACAACTTTTCTGTTCCAACTCAGAGTGTAAATACTCCTAAAACAGTTGCTACCACTTCTGAGCCAAAACCTGTAAAACCACCTAAGCAAACTACACCTGCTAATTCACAAAATAAGCCCAAAGTTCAATCATCCTCAACTCATACACAACAAACGACTCGTTCCCAGACAAATAATCGCCGTTCTCAGCAAACTCCTGGAATTCAATACACACCAGAAGGATTCCCAATTTTGCGTCTGGGAATGCGTGGTTCTGAAGTTGTAAAATTGCAAAAAATCTTAAAAAGACAGGGTTTGCTTAAAGGTGATGTTGATGGGAACTTTGGTAAGGCAACCGAAGCAGCAGCGATCGCATTGCAAAAACGCTACGGTATTGAAGCTGATGGTGTAGTTGGTGGTGCAACCTGGGAAGTTTTACTGCAACAGCATTAGACTTTGGGTGCGAGTTTATCCCTTGAGGTTGATGTAGAGGTTCCAAGCCAATTTGAACAATTGTTAAAAGCCTACAGAATCATTTGTGCAGGTAAAAGTCAATACGGTTCACCTAAGCCTACAGGGCGACTTAGTCTGTTTAGCTGCACCTTTTAAGGTGTCGGCTACCGTTAACTGAACTGTATTGGGTTAAAAGTGTGTTTTGTTAATTGATTGGACTTGGAATAGGAGAAAGAAAATGAATCCCAAAGAATCTGACAACCCCAACACACCAAGGGCAACAGAACATGGTAATGGTGAACTAACTCCAGATGCAGGCTCTGATACTTCTCGTGCCGATTATTCAAATGTAGGAACTTCAGCTATTCAATATCCAGAGTTGAATGAATCTGGTAAACAACCAGATTTAAATGATTCTCTTCATGAATCTAACAATGTTGATGTACCAATTCTCGATCCTTCTATTGGAGATCAACAGGAGAATGTTGTTGAGCATCAAATGGGAATTATTGGTCATACAGCAGGTTAACATCACTATTGTTTATTAGTTTAAAAAAGTCTATTTTCTAAAAATAAAGTTTTCTTTAGGGAAATAGACTTTATGTTTAATTCTTTTGAAAAATACCAAAATGGCGTAGAGAGTCTTGTTTCAAAATTCTAAACAAGCCTAACTTGTACTGAGCTTGTCGAAGTATCCACGCATTGGTATAAGGGAACCACAAACACAAACTTTAATAAGATGAATAAAATACATCTAATTGAGGGATGATGAAATGGCAGGACTCAAACGATAAAAATGAAGTTTGTAATAAATAAAAGTAGGTTAAATTAAATATATTATAGACTTCAGGAAAATCACTTTTTAGAAGTGAACCTAACGCAGGTATGATAGTGGATATTTAGTAGAGTAAGTCTACTTCATCTTTACCTGAAGCCAATATTATTTCTGGAAATTGGTATTAAATTTTACTACTGAGAAAGTCAGAAATAAAACTTTTAGGAATATTCTAAATTCAAGGAGACAAATCAATAATTCTAAATATTGAATCTATGAAGAACTTTTTATTAACTTGGCTCGGCACAGCAGTAGCACTGCTAATAACTGCTCATATCCTTCAAACCTTCAATATTGGTTTCAAAGTAGATAATTTTGGTACAGCTCTTGTTGCTGCTATTGTAATTGGGATTGTTAATGCCTTTATTCGTCCGATTTTGAAAATATTGGCATTTCCTATTACATTGCTAACCTTTGGTTTATTTACATTCATCATTAACGGTTTGACTCTGTGGCTAGCAAGCTACCTCACTCCCACTTACGGTTTTGTGATCGCAGGCCCCATTGCTGCTTTATTAGGTTCGATTGTACTATCAATAATTTCTAGTACAATCAACTATTTTCTGAGAGCAGTTGAATAGAAAGTGTTAGTGGTTAGTAGTTAGTAGGGGAGGCAGCGCGTTGCGGAGCCAGTGCGCCCTTGCGGGTTAAGCGCGTTGTAGCGACTGCCGTGCGGATTTTGTTGATTCATTTTGGGTTAAAAACGACTATTTATCTTCTAAACCCGCCCTTACAGTGGTTAGTAGTAGCAATTAACCACTAACTACCAAAACCTAAATATCCGCGTGGTGTAATCATCCAGTTGGCATGGATACGAGTATGGGAGTTACCAATTAATACTGTAGTCAACATATCAACTGTAACATCAAGCAATTTTTCCAAAGTGGTAAGAGTAATTTCCTCATCTTGACGGTAAGCCGATCGCACTACTGCTACTGGTGTATTGGGATGGCGATATTTGAGAAAGATATCTCTAGCAATTATTAGCTGTTTAGTACGAGCTTGCGATCGTGGATTATATAAAGCTGTAATAAAATCAGCCGCCGCCGCCGCTTCTAAACGCTTTTCGATCACTTCCCAAGGCGTGAGTAAGTCACTTAAGCTAATCGCACAAAAGTCGTGCATCAATGGTGTTCCCACTCGCGATGCCGCAGCTTGCAAAGCGCTAATTCCAGGAAAAATTTGGATGCTCGGTGTTTTCCCATCCCAACCTAGACTTTGCAACTCTTCCAACACTAAACCTGCCATACCGTAAATTCCACTATCTCCTGAAGAAATAACCGCTACACTTAATCCCCAATTGGCTAAATCTATTGCCCGTTGAGCGCGTTGGCGTTCTTTAGTAATTGGTAAAGATTCTACAATCTGTCCAGGAGACAGTAAGGGACTGATTAAATCTATGTAAAGGCTGTAACCAATCACAACATCTGCACTCTTTATAGCAGTTTTAGCAGCAGGTGTCATTTGATCTAATTGTCCCGGCCCGGTGCCAATAAGTAAAAGTTTTCCAGTACGTCCGATGTATTCTTTTTCGGCTTGGGCAACCGCTATTGTGACAGCACCTGGTTCACCTGGCAGTCGGAAAATTTGCTTGGGGACAAATAACCTCACCTCGCCTGCTGCAAATAAAGCAGCAGCTTCAGCCACACTCGGTGTTCCCACTTCTTTTTCCACAACGAGTGAGGGGTTGGGAACAGAAACTGTCCGCAGAACCTCAGCAGCAAAAGTTTTTAAAGGCCAATGTCGCTCTTGGCAAAGTTCTACTAAACCAACTTCATCAGCTTTAATATTGATCGTGGCAATTCCTGCGATCGCATCTTCTGCCAGTTGATATTCTCTAAATAACTGTCCAATTGCTGTTTTAATTAAATGGCGAGAACTTCCCCGCTCACAACCAATTCCTACCCATAAAACGCGTGGATGCCAGTAAATTTCGGGGAGTACGGGAGGGGCAGTGCCTGATGCCTGCTCTAGAGTAAAAGGGAGTTTGGCAGTAATCCAAATTTTTGCCTTTGGGATCACAAATTCACCAAACTCAAAGGAATGTCCAGTGGGTAAATGGTTTTGCCATAGAGTAGAACCAGCTTCTTGAATAACTTGTACAACTTCACCCCGTGCTAGGGCTGCACTAACACCTGTCCAGTTACCCACACCCCGACGCCAACCAAAGGGAACTCCCAACATATCTACTGCTGGCAGTCCTAAAGCCGTGGCAGCCCCAGTGATCACAGGTGTTGCTTCCAGTTGTAAAGCAATCAAATTTGCTAGCTGATCCCCACCACCTTGATGTCCACTGCACAAACTAATTACAAAACGTCCTGTCTCATCAATTACTACTACCGCCGGATCTGTTGATTTGTGTTGCAACAAAGGAGCAATTAGCCGCACTACCGCACCTGTTGCCAAACAAAATACAAAAGCACGCTGCGTCTGCCACAGTTGTGCTATGTGGTTTTTTAGAGAGCCTGTGTACGTATTTGCACCTTTAATTTGGATTAAATCTTCCGGCACCCATAGAGTTGTGCCAGAATTTTGAGAAAGTACTTGTAGCTTTTTTGCACCTGTAACAGTAGTAGCGATCGCAGCAAGTGGAGAAAATTCAGCTAACAGCACTTTGTTAATACCTTCACACTCTTGAGACAACAATGTGACATATTTCTTTCATTGATATTCACTCCTGCGCTCCCACAGATTGAAGACACCTTACCACATCCTTATACCCATTAAACTCCGCTAGCATCAAAGCTGTATAACCACCTTGGTTTTTTAAATTTACATCAGCGCCAGCTTGTAGCAACAGTTGCAGAGCTTTTGTGTAATCCCGCGATGCTGCCCACATCAAAGCTGTTGCTCCCGCCGAGTCTTGAAAATTTACGTCTGCACCTTTTGCTAGTAGCTGTTGTACGACTTCTATGTGGTTACGTTCTGTTGCTTTGATCAAAACCGTTTTACCGTCATCACCTTGGCTATTGGCATTGGCACCATGTTCTAGCAAAATCTTCACAGTTTCAACGTGTCCGTGTATTGCTGCTAGCGTCACAGGCACTTCACCAAAATTTTTTACACTCACATCCGCCCCATGTTGTAGCAGTATCTCAACAATTTGACTATGCCCCTGTAATGCAGCTACAAGTAATGGTGTGTCACCGAGATAATTTCTCGTTTGCAAATTGGCACCCCTACTTAGCAAAACTTTCACTACATCCGTGTATCCTTCTACAACCGCTAAATGTAGGGCAGTTTCACCATCTTGATCTTGAAAATTCACATCAGCGCCTGCATCCAGTAAAGCTTGTACGATCGCGCTGTATCCTGCTGCTGCCGCTGCTAATAGGGCTGTGTTGCGATCACTTATCCCTGCTGCCAAAAGTGCTTGTACAACTTCCAGATGTCCCAAGTCAACTGCCAGAAGCAATGCAGTTTCTCCATCTTGATCTTGAAAATTCACATCCGCACCAGCAGTCAATAACGCCTGCACCACAGCAGTGTGTCCCTGTTTGACTGCTAATTTTAAAGCTGTATCATCATCCCTATCTTTGATATTTACGTCTGCACCAACAGCCAGTATTGCTCGCACCACATCCACATGATTTTTGAGTACTGCTGCCATCAAAGCGGTACTGCCATCTTCATTCCTAGCATTTACATCTGCACCTTTTGATATCAACAGCCGCACAATATCAAGATGGTTGGCACTCGCTGCCAACATTAAAGCTGTCAAACCATAGCGTTTCCTATGTAAATTTAGGTTTGCTCCAGCATCAAGAAGCGATCGCACAATTTCTGTAAAGCCTAAATTAGAAGCAAACATTAATGCCGTTGTGCCATCGCGATCGCTCACATCAGGCATTGCACCCGAAGCTAGTAGGGCTTGTACCCGCTTGATATCACCACTTTTAGCAGCCATTAATAAATCTTTAGTCATTAGTCATTGGTCATTTGGTTAGTAGGGGAGGCAGCGCGTTGCCAAGAGAAGCACCCTGCGGGTTTTGCTGATGATTTTTCGGCTGAAATCGACGATTTATCTTCTAAACCCGCCCGTACAGTGGTTAGTAATGGGCATCGAGCATCGCTAAAAAACCAATTCCCCGTGTCTGTCTCCTTGTCTCCATCTCCTCCACTCTCCCTCTCTCATCTCCTCATCATCCCATTCCCCATTCCCAATTAGGGTTATGCTAATTTTTATGAAGATTTAATAAATGGGGCAAAGGCTATGAATCTGGAACTGTCGCCATCGGTCAAATATTGGTCACAATTTTTCCACCCAATCTTGATGTGGGCGTTATTGTTATTTAGCATCTATGCTGCCTATTTGGGGCTACAAGTGCAGCGTACCAGAAATGCTCAAGGTGAACAAAAGAAAGAACTAATTAAAGGCAAATATAACGTCAGACACTACCAAATGGGTTCTATACTCTTAGCTTTGATGGTGATAGGCTCTATAGGTGGTATGGCTGTTACCTACATTAATAATGGAAAATTATTTGTTGGCCCGCACTTGCTAGCAGGACTTGGTATGACAAGTCTGATTGCCGTATCTGCGTCCTTATCTCCTTATATGCAAAAAGGGGCAAATTGGGCGCGTGCCACTCATATTGTGTTGAATTTTGCCTTATTAGGACTGTTTGCGTGGCAAGCTATTACAGGCGTGCAAATTGTGCAGCGAATTATCAGTAATGCCTAGCTATTAGCTATTAGCTATTAGCTAATAGCTAATAGCTAATTGTTAAATTTTTCATAGATTACTTATTTTTTAGCAGCAAAAGGTATGTCCCAAGATTGATGAAAATCTTGCTGTACCTTGCGAGTTAAGCGACGGGAGACTTGGCGGACAATTTGGTTAAGTAGGCGATCGCCTGTAGATTGAATTAGAGACTTTGGTAGTCGCTGAATAAATTTGGGAAAGTAAATGTCAACTGTTAAATTCAATTCCCACTCTACTCGTGTTATGTTCCTTGAATTGCAGAGGGTTTCGTAATTCTGATTTTCTTCTACCAATTGCAGCGAAGCTCGATAATCTACATCATAACCAGGAGCTTGATAGCCAGGAATAGGAATAGTGCGAATCCGGTAAATATCGTTCTCTGGACAAAGAAGTTCTAAACCAATTTTTGGCTCAACTTCATAACCAAAGGAGCCAAAACGACCAATTACTAAAGCATAGCCATTTTCTCCTAGTGGTTCTACCTTCATCGGCTCGGCACAGCGCGAAAACCACAAATTGTGATTTTGAAGATACTCAGCGACTTTGTCTGCTGAGGCAAACATTTCCATACAATCCTGATAATGACCATAAAAGCGAGTTGGTGTTCCTGATGTTTCTTCTGGAGATGCTTTTTGGCTATCTGCTTGTGCGATCGTCGTTACAGACAAAACGGCTTCAGTTGTTTCAAAGGCTTGATATTCTCGATTTTTGGAAATCATAAAGGATTTTCGTATGAATTTTAGTCAATGTCTAAATAAATATTTCCCATCTTTAGAAATACTTTTCGCACTAAGATCCCATTTTGACTGAAAACTTAAAAACAGATCATAAAATTCATGGAATCTCTAAAATAAGAACTAAAACAAACCATACTAGCTTCCCAGGATAGCGTTAATTATGAAAGCTTTTGTAGCAGGGGCAACAGGTGAAACAGGTCGTCGAATCGTAGAAGAACTAATAGCGAGGAGCATTCCCGTTCGCGCCTTAGTACGAGATCTTCAGAAAGCAAGGAGTATTTTGCCTGCTGAAGTCGAATTAGTGCAGGGTGATGTTTTAGATCGACAAAGCCTAACTGCTGCTTTAGGAGATTGTACTGTACTGTTATGTGCTACAGGAGCAAAACCTAGCTTTGATCCAACAGGTCCCTACAAGGTAGATTACGAAGGGACTAAAAATTTAGTTGATGCTGCCAAGACAAAGGGAATAGAGCATTTTGTCTTAGTTTCTTCTTTAGCTGCTTCACAGTTTTTTCATCCCCTTAACTTGTTTTGGTTAATTTTAGTTTGGAAAAAACAAGCTGAGGAGTATATTCAAAAAAGTGGTCTTACATATACGATTGTCCGCCCAGGTGGCTTGAAAAACGAAGATAACTCCAACCATATCGTGATGCAGAGTGCCGATACTTTATTTGAAGGCAGCATTCCTCGCCAAAAAGTCGCTCAAGTATGCGTTGAAGCACTGTTGGAGCCAACAGCACGGAATAAAATCGTAGAAATAGTAGCTAAACCCGATGCTGCTGTTAAAAGTTTCGGGGAACTATTTGCCAGTATCGCTTGATCTAAGAAATGGGTACACGGGGAGGAGTGGGAGAGTAGAGGAGATGCAGACAAGGGGACAAGGGGAACAAGAAACCTAACTACTAACCACTGTACGGGCGGGTTTATTTAGATGTTTTGTCATCCTAGAGAAATTGCTGTTACAACCCGCCCCTACCAATAAATATTGTTTTTTTTAGATTTTTGATGGTAAAAGCAAAATTGAAGAATTGGACTCTAAAAGGCTTTGAACTCAAAGGTGTTGAAAAATTCATCGCACCATTAGCCGCCCTTCTAGTTTTCGTATATTTGTTCCAGTGGTACATCATTGACGGTATGCGATCGCGCCCCGATCCCGTTTTTACAGTTAAACAACCACCGTTAGTTATGAAAGGGGGCAATCCTTATATCCGCGCTTTAATGCGAACTATCTCAGCTAGTGAAGCAAGTAGCAACCGCCCCTATTCGATTTTGTATGGTGGAGAGCATATCAGCGACTTGAGTAGCCATCCAGAGATATGTGTCACAATTGTTACTGGCCCTAACAAAGGGAACTGTTCAACTGCTGCTGGTAGATATCAAATCATTAATAAAACTTGGTTTTTGGTAGCGCCTAAATATCATCCCAATCCTATGCGGTTAATGTTTTGGGTTTCTTACAGTTTTGAGCCAGAGTATCAAGATGCAGTCGTTTATCGTTGGTTAAGCGATTCCGAATTTTGGGGAATTGATATTCCTGGGCTTTTGAAAAAGGGTAAGCTAAATGAGGTATTACGACGACTTTCGCCCACATGGACAAGTTTGGGATATGGCATAGAAACTAATTCTATCAGTCCTCATTTGCCTCAGATTTATCAGAAAATGTTAAAAGAAGAACTAAAGGCAACTAAAAAACCACAACCAAAAGTTGGCAACCAAAACCCATTGTAAATGTGTTGCATTCCCTTCAGGCAAATTCTTCTAAACATGATCCTTTGATTGATGCCATAGGAAAATTCTCATTTCTTCGTTCCAATATCCGCGATCGCAAATTTCACTATCGTAACTGGCTATCCAATCAAAAATTTTTTGTGCTTTTCTGAGTGCTTGCTGCTCATTCCGATAAAATCGCGGACTAGGGCGGAAAACTTCTCCTTTTATATGTATCGCTGCGATCAGCCAGTAGTCACTATATTCTCCTTCCGGAATAATTTCTAGAAATCCGCCATTATAAGGCTCAATAATTCCCAATGTCATTTGTCAAACCAACTAAAATCTAATACATACTAGACTTAGAAAAAATACTCTGTTATCAGGTTAAGCCTGGTAACACTATTGAATAGGCTTTGCCTACAATAAAAATTGCCGGATATTTTCTACAAATGCCATTGTATTTTCAAAATGAATATTATGTCCGGCATCCCTAATTACCTTCAACTGACTCAATTTACATATATTAGCCATTTGTGTATTAATATCTACAAATTTTTCATCATATTCGCCAGCTAGCAAAAGTAAAGGGATTGTATTATCTTGAAGTTTTTCCCACAAAGAAGGCTGAAATCCTATACCCATCATTCGTAGAGATTTTGCTAATTCCTTTGGATTATTTTGTAACCTAATTTCTATCAATTTTTGGAACTGAACATGGTTTTTTATATTACCAAAAATTGGTTGGCTATACCAATTTGATAAGAAAGATATCCAATCACTTTTTTCAACGATTCTATCTAGTTTTCTCGCTATTTGCTCATCTTTTTGTACTCTTTCTAATCTTTCTAATTCTGTTGGTAAACCTGGAGAAGCTGATTCTAATACAACTTTAGTAAATCTGTGGGGAAAATGTAGAGCAAGATATAGTGCTAATCTACCACCCATTGAATAGCTAACTAACAAACCTTTAGGAATTCTTAAATAATCTAATAAATTAATTAAAGATAAAGCTGTATTTGCCATTTTATAACATTCATCACCACCTAAAATTTGAGTTTGTCCATGTCCAGGCAGGTCAATTACAAGACAATTAAATTCACTCTCTAGTAACTGAATAGCTTCCTCAAATTCATGGCAATTACCCATAAAACCATGTAGAAAAATAATTAGTGGTCGATTGGAAATGCTACGTAAATAATAGTGATATTTATAATTTGCTAATATCATCTTTCTCAAGAATAGATATAAGTATTTATCACTACTTATATTACAGCAGTTTTTAATAAGCAAAAAGTAAAATTTTAGATTATAAATCAGATATAAAATCTGTTTGACTGATGACTTCCTGCTCTTAAAATATGCAGTCAAACTAGATGAAATATTTATTATTTATTAAACATAAACAAAGTCCGCCGAAACGGACTTGAATAAGTATTTAAGGTTTAGGAAGTTGGGCTTTATCTACTCAAATCCCAATCTCCGCAAACTCACCTAAGGTAAGAACCTATCTAAAGCAGCTTTGAGTTGCTCGATTTCGACATCAATATTACCCTCTTCGGCGGCTCTAACAACACACTCACTTAAATGTTCATCTAAAACAATTCGTGCAACCCGATCCAGTGCACCCCTCACAGCAGCAATTTGGAGTAGAACATCAGGACATGGGCTATTTTGCTGTACCATAGTCTTGATACCGCGAATGTGTCCTTCTATACGCGACAATCTGTTAACAATTCGCCGTAGAGACTCTTCACTATGGACGTGAGCATGAGCCAACTGCCCGTGTTTGTGAGTGTGATCTGCATGGGCATGATCTTTATCGTGAGAGAGTAAATCTTCATCTTGTTCACAACTGGGCAAGGATGATTTGGCAATTTGCTTCGATCCGTTCATTTGTCGTTACAGAAATTCTGGTATTAAACTAGATCCTAGCCTAGAGGGCATAACAGAGTAAGAAATTAGAATAGAAGTTATAAATCATAAGTTTTTCCTACATTTTGCCTTTTCGGTTTTATTATTAACTTTGGAAATGGGTGAAAGCCGAACCTCAAAAGTGTGAATGTCTAGAATAGCTTTTTAATGATTTTTTTTAATAAATTTAGTAAATAGATATGTCGTGCCAGATCCAAAGTAGAAGATTGAGCCAAACCGCGAAACTTCCTGATGAGAGTAAGCGTCACTACGCAGAGATTCTCATCAAGCCTGTAAAAAAGCTTTGCACAGAAAGCTCACAATTACGCAACTACATAAAATGAAATATTAGGTTGTGGTTATGCGATTTTCCCACTTACCCAGATCTATACGTCAATTTACTACCCACGTTTTAGCCGTAATTTTGGGAGTTGTACTAACTGTTGGTACATTGCGAGTTTCGCCCTCCCAAGCTGAACCGGCACCAAATCCGATCACAGCCGACACGTCACAACTAGTTGCCCAACGGCAATCACCAGCAGCAACAGCTATTGGTAGTAGTAGCTTTGTGACGGCAGCTGTCAATCGTGTTGGGAAAGCTGTCGTCAGAATTGATACTGAACGTACAGTGACTCGCCGTATTCCTGATCCATTCTTTGATGATCCATTTTTCCGGCGGTTTTTTGGTGAAGGCTTTCAGGGACAACTTCCTCCGGAACAATTACGTGGTCTTGGTTCTGGTTTTATTATCGATAAGAGTGGCTTGGTTTTGACCAATGCCCATGTGGTTGATAAGGCTGACAAGGTGACAGTACGCCTCAAAGATGGTCGCTCTTTTGAAGGCAAAGTTCAAGGTGTTGATGAAGTTACCGATTTGGCACTAATTAAGATTAACGCTGGTGATTTACCAGTTGCTCCTTTGGGTGCCTCGTCTAACGTTCAGGTTGGAGATTGGGCGATCGCTGTAGGTAACCCCTTAGGATTTGACAACACCGTAACCTTAGGAATCGTGAGTACCCTCAGACGTTCCAGCGCTCAAGTTGGTATCCCCGATAAACGGTTGGATTTTATTCAAACCGACGCTGCGATTAACCCTGGTAACTCTGGTGGCCCTTTATTAAATGAGCGGGGCGAAGTAATTGGTATTAACACAGCTATTCGTGCCGACGCAATGGGGATTGGGTTTGCCATTCCCATTGACAAAGCCAAACAAATAACAGCCCAATTGGAACGTGGTGGCAAAGTAGCTCATCCTTACTTGGGCGTGCAAATGGTAACTTTGACACCTCAGCTCGCTAAACAAAACAACAGCGATCCCAACTCTCCAATCCAGGTTCCAGAAGTGAACGGAGTTTTGGTAGTACGAGTTTTACCCAACTCTCCGGCTGCTAATGCAGGTATTCGTCGTGGGGACGTAATTGTTCAAGTTGAAGGGCAATCAATTACTAGCGCCGATCAATTACAAAATATTGTCGAAGATTCTCGTGTTGGTCAGGTATTGCAGGTGAGAATACAACGCGGTAACCAGACACAACAGCTATCCGTGCGCACGGCAGAGTTGCAAAACGCTTCTTTGTAATTTCAAACCATTTTAAATAATGGTAGGGGCAGGTATTGTACCTGCCCCCATTGCTATCTATGGTAAACCCGCCCTTACTTTTTGTTCGATAAAAACTGACGTAAACTTAGTAAATTTAAAGATTGTCCTACAGCTAGTGGCAAAAGGGATACTCCTTCTAAACGAGACTGTAACCAACCTTCTCCCCAATACCACTCGTGAAACCCATCAATTCCCTGACTTAAAATCAAACGCAGACAGTTGGGTTTTGCCACCTCTACCTGATGATGAATTGTGATTGGCCCAGTTCGAGTCGTAAATTGCAATCCTGAATGTAGCTGTTCTGGCATTCCGGGAGATAAACGACCAGAGAGAAGCCATTTTTCTAGTTGTACGGGACGTAGCAGACAATCACGAAGTTCAGCTTCGGAGGCTTCGATCTCTATCCGCAATAAGCTTTTTTGAAAAGTACCCAGCATGAGATAAATCGTTTACAAACGTAGGGGATTTTTCTCGATCTTACAAAGAAGAACTTATGTCTTTCGAGACTTTGGGGTAATTCACTATCTCAATGTACGGATATCCTTGTTTAGTTTGGTTACTTTTAATCAAGCTGTGAACTTAAAATAGAAAAAGTAAATTTGTAAAGAAATGTAAGGTTTTTCATGGCGGATCAATTAATTCGCGCCACGGCAGCCGATGGTGGAATTCGTGCAGTCGGTGCTATCACTACTCGCTTAACCGAAGAAGCACGGCAACGCCACAAGCTTTCCTATGTGGCTACAGCTGCATTAGGACGAACTATGGCAGCAGGCTTGTTAATGGCGTCCAGCATGAAGCGAATCGGTTCTAGGGTCAATGTCCGAGTCAAAGGAGATGGCCCTTTAGGTGGTATATTAGTGGATGCAGGCTTAGATGGCACTGTCAGAGGTTTTGTAGAAAATCCAACTGTGGAACTGCCTCCTAATGCGAAAGGTAAGCTAGATGTTGGTGGTGCTGTTGGTGAGGGCTATCTTTATGTTGTACGCGATGTCGGTTACGGCTACCCATACTCCAGTACAGTAGAATTGGTCTCTGGTGAAATCGGCGATGATGTAGCTCACTACCTCGGTGCTTCAGAACAAACTCCTTCAGCAGTGGTTTTAGGTGTATTTGTGGGTGCAAATGGAGTAACGGCTGCGGGTGGCTTACTAGTACAAGTGTTGCCCAAAGCAGCTAGGGACGAGGCTTTAATAGAAACCTTAGAATCACGAGTTGCCGCCTTATCTGGTTTTACACCATTGTTGCAGGCTGGCAAATCTTTAACAGAAATCTTTCAAGATTTATTAGGAGATATGGGATTGGCAATATTTCCTGAAACGCAAATGCTGCGCTTCCACTGTGGTTGTTCTTTTGAGCGTGTCTTAGGAGCACTAAAAATGCTGGGAGAAGCAGAATTACAAGATATGATCGTTAAAGATGATGGTGCCGAAGCAACTTGCGATTTTTGCAGCACAGTCTACCAGGCAAGTAGCGCTCATTTAGCTCAGTTAATTGTCGATTTACAAGCAGAATCTTCTGCTACCAATTAGCAGTATAAATACATACTCAAATTGAAAGATGGTAATGATATCTATGGAGATAAGTTCGTGCAAGAGGTAGCTTTTTCCTAATAGGAGGGTTACCATGACAACAACAGAAGTTAAAATTTAAGGCTGATCGCTGTTAAATTACCTCGGTGTGAAAAATGACAGAGCGGGATATTCCAGAAAGTTGGTCGCAAGACGGAAATATGCAGCCAGATCCGATAACAAGATTATCCCAATCAAAACAAGGTGTACCAGCTAATGGTTCCACCTCTAAGTCTGCAAAGCGGTCAAAACGCAGCAATCTCGAACCAGCATCTTTGGAAGATGAGCTTCATTCTCAAACAACTTTGCCACCTAGCCGTAGTTCCAAAAAGCTGCCGCGCTGGGTGAAAAGTTGGGTTTTGTGGGTGTTATTGTTAACAATTATTCCTGGAACTGTAGCATTCATGGCCATGGCAATGCTGTTAAAGTTGCCAGCAGCGCCAAACTGTCCAGCGATTTTCTGGCCTCTTGCTAGTGCTTCGGTAAGATTGCACTGTGCTCAACTAGCAGCTTCTAAACAAACAGTAAAAGATCTGTTACAAGCGATCGCCCTAGTTAAACAATTGCCAAGAAGCCACCCACTGCGACCGGAAATAGACCGTTTTATTGAAGAATGGTCGCGAGATATTGTAAAGTTGGCTGCGGAAAGTTTCCACGTCGGTAAGTTAGAAGAAGCGATCGCCACAGTTCGTCAAATACCAGAAGATGTACCTGCATACAAACTCGTAGAAGAAGAAATCTCCAACTGGCAATCAATTTGGTCGGACGCAGAAAACACCTACAATGAAGCAGAAGCTAAAATGCGCGATCAGAAATGGCACGACGCATTTATGACTGCTGCAAAATTACTGCGGGTAGATAATAGATTCTGGGCAAGTATTAAATATGACGAATTAAATCGTTTGATTACTGTAGCTAGGGAAGACGGCGAAAAATTGGCAAAAGCCGAAGGACTGGCACAAAGCGGCAATGTGGACAATTTAATCAAAGCGATCAAGCTGGTAGAGTCTATAGAAAAAAGCAGTTACGTTTATCAGAAGGCTCAAGAAA
Source organism: Chlorogloeopsis sp. ULAP01 (assembly GCF_030381805.1). Classification (NCBI taxonomy): domain Bacteria; kingdom Bacillati; phylum Cyanobacteriota; class Cyanophyceae; order Nostocales; family Chlorogloeopsidaceae; genus Chlorogloeopsis; species Chlorogloeopsis sp. ULAP01. The sequence continues at coordinate 41,917 of NZ_JAUDRH010000024.1, read as the reverse complement.
CAATTCCCAATTTTGGACGCAAAATGTTGGAGTTGGCGCAGCAAAAATTAGACCAGCGCAATGCGGACGAAGCTATTTCCATTGCCCAACAAATTCCTCCCATTACCGGATTAGAATTGGAAACTGAAGACTTTATTGCTTTGGCTGAGGCGCAAAGAAATGCCTGGGTAGGTAATGTAGCCGGTTTAGAGACTGCAATTGCTCAAGCTAGCCAAATTGATTCATCAAGACCGAGTTATGAAAAAGCACAGCAGTTGATTGCTTTCTGGCAGCTAGAAATTGAAGATGTCGTCAGGCTAGATAGAGCGCGATCGCTAGCTCTGCAAGGCTCAATTCCCGATTTGGCAGCAGCGATTACTGAAGCACAACAAATTCCCGATGCTAATCCCCGCGCGCAAGAGGCAAAACAAGAAATTAATGGCTGGGTTGCACAGATCCAGACTATTGAAGATAGACCATATCTAGATCGTGCTGAACAAATAGCTGTCTTAGAGGATGTTAACTCCTTGCAAGCCGCGATCGCCGAAGCAAGTCAGATTTCTCGCGGTCGTGCATTGTATCGAGAAGCGAGAAGAAAAATTGCCAATTGGACAGCGAAGGTTCAGCGTATTCAAGATCAACCCTTCCTAGATCAAGCCAGGAATTTGGCTAGCCTTGGCAACCTTTCCGGTGCGATTACGGTTGCACGACAAATTGCACCAGGAAGAGCACTTTCTGGCGAAGCACAAACAGCAATTGATGATTGGCAAGGACAAATTGACGCAACAGAGAATTGGAGAAAAGCACGGGAAGTAGCACTGGCTGCCAATCCAGAAGCTCTGGCAGAGGCAATTCGATTGGCTAATCGGGTGCCTGTTACTAGTTTTTTAAGAACCGACGTTAATATAGCTATTGATCAATGGAGCCAGCAAATATTGCAGACAGCACGCTCTCAAAGCGAGTCTGATATCTTGAAAGGAATTGAAACGGCTAAACTAATTCCCCGTAGCACAGCTGCTTATAGCGAAGCACAAGAGCAAATCCGGACATGGCGTGAGCTACTTAATCCTAAACCTCAACCACAGTTTCAGCCACCACCGCCATCAACGCAGTTACCAACACCGTTGATGATTGAAGGACAGTAACATTCAATTTGTCTGTTAACAAAGGCAGAGGGCAGATGGTAGAAGGAAAGGCAACAGAGGTGTTTCTTGCATTTGTTGCTTGCGGTGAAAAAGCCGTTAGTTAGAGACTTAATATTTGTGGTATCTCCTCACACCAATTGAAAAATTGATTCAGGGCAGATGGATTACCGGAACCCGAAGATAGAAGGCAATTTTCAATTCCATTTCCAAAACTTGTACTGAGCTTATCGAAGTATCCAAAATCGTATAACCTGATGATAGTTCAAAGGTTGGAACTCTGAATCTGTATTACCTGCCCCACAGTCAAGTCGACAATGAACTAGAATGAATTTTTATGCTAATAGGGGTAAAACAGATTTACCAGGCACAGACTACAGTGCTGTAAAGTTTAGAACACTAGTTTGCATTTACGTTACATATGTTATAAAAGGGATTTAATTGCTACACAAAGCTACTGACAATATCTCCTGCCGATTTTCTCATCTGGCATAGATTGTTCTTTATATAAAATATGAGCTATCATCTTTGGCCAAGTAGTTGTAATGTGACACTCTATATTGAGCAAGTCCACACTCAAACAAAACTTTGACAAACTGTAAGAAAGCTGAATGTGCCTTTGCGCTAACAATCACAGTCTTTCATTGACAATTTGTCTTAACAAATTTCTTGAATTTACATTTAGAGGTAATAATGACTATTGCTAATTTTAACAAAAAAAACAATCAAAATCAAGGATGGAAACAGCAACCGCTATATCAAGAACCAAATTTGCTTGAAACGAGTTTTCAAGATGACAACATCGAAATGCCAGATATTTCTAGTGAAGAATCGATTTGCAATGTCTCAAATCGCGGTCGAGTAGTTGTTCTGATTGATGGTTCAAACTTATTTTATGCGGCTTTGCAACTAGGTATTGAAATTGATTATTCAAAATTACTTTGCCATCTAGCAAAAGGTGGCAAACTTTTGCGTGCTTTCTTCTACACTGGAGTGGATCGCACCAATGAAAAACAGCAGGGTTTTCTATTATGGATGCGTCGTAATGGTTATCGTGTAGTCACCAAAGATGTAGTGCAATTTCCTGATGGTTCTAAAAAAGCCAATTTGGAAGTGGAACTTGCTGTAGATATGATGACTTTAGCTCCCTACTGCGATACTGTGGTTTTAGTGAGCGGGGATGGAGACCTTGCTTATGCTGTTAACGCTGTCTCCTACAAAGGAGTAAGGGTAGAGGTTGTCAGTTTGCGTTCTATGACTAGCGAAAGCTTGATTAATGTTGCTGATTGCTTCATTGACATCGACAGTATTAAAGAAGAAATTCAAAAGGCTTCCCATTCCCATTCTCAGGTTAGCTATATGTAGCCTCTTAAAATTAGGGGCTAGGGGCTAGAGAAGATAGGTTTTCATTACCTGCTATAAGCTGGTATAGGGCATCTCACACTAACTCCTTTTAAATTCTGCTTCTATTTGCTTGACTACTGTCAGTGCAGAGTAACTGACGCCTGCGGTACCTTCACCGGGATGGGTTGAGTCACCAACTAACCACAAATGATTGATGGGTGTACGATTGGCAAAACCAAAAGGCCCAAACGTAGGTATTCTTTGACCAATACCACCAACAATTCCTTGCTCGCGTGCTGTGAACTTTGCAAATGTGCGGGGTGTTGCTGATTCTACATGAATAATAGTTTCTGGTTTCAAGTAGAAGAATTGAGCAAGGCGAGCGATCGCATCTTCTGTATACTTTTTCTTTAAACCTTGATAATCTTCTGTGTGCCACCAATTTTGCGGATCTACAAAAGTGGATGCAATAATTGTGCTTCTTCCGGCAGGCGCACGACCATCCCCTGGATGACTAACGGATACAAACAAAGAATTATTCTCACCAAGCGGGCCATTCAGATCATACATAAACTGTAGGTGGGGTGGACATTCAAGTGGAATAGCGCTTTCATCTACACCTAAATACACTACAAAAGCACCTGATGCGGGTGGTAATTTTTGCACGCGCTTTTGATATCCACGGGGCGCTTTTTTACTTAGCAATTGCATTAAATTTTGGACGGTAACATTAGCAACTATGCAATCTGCTGGTTCTGTCCACACTTCCCCAGTTTGGCGATCGCGAATTATCACTGCCGTTGCTTTGCCATGCTTGACGATAATTTGTTCGACACTATGGCGCATTAACAACTTTCCGCCATCTCTTTCGAGGGCTTCTACTAGGCGATCGCTCAGTACCTGCATACTACCTTGGAGATGAAATAATCCTTGCGGTTGTTGTGATACGTTCAATGCCGTAGCCGCGTAAAGTAAAGCAGTTTCCTCTGCATTCACCTGAGAATATAACTTCAGTTGCAAATCCAAAAATGTGCGCAAACGCCTATCATTTTCTAGCCCATAGGCACGCAAAGCATCACCAACTGTAAATAAGGTATAAGGCACAGTAATTAATGTACCTGGACGTACGGCTTTAATTAGTTGCGACAAATCCCAAAGGTTGCGGGGTGGTAGTACCGGGTTGCGTCCTTGAAATTCCCAACTTGCTTTAAATAATGCTGCTATTAACTGCCAAAAAGGCTCACTGCCTGGAAACTGCCTTTGCCGTTCTTCTTGCCATTTTTCGGGAGCGCGCCAAACATTAATAGGTGTTTGTTCTCCAGGTAAATAAACAGCACAAGCAGGATCGCAAGGCGTGGCTTTTGGTAATTCAATTGCTAATTCTGAGAAAATCCGGTGGTGGATTCCTCCTGGCTCCAATCCTGCTACTTGGGTAGCCCCGACATCAAAGGTAAAGCCTTTGCGCTTAAAGGTAGAAGCACAGCCTCCTGGTACTAAGGCTTGATCCAAAATCAGAACACTATATCCTCTATGCGCCAATAATGCTCCAGCAGTGAGTCCGCCGATTCCAGCACCGATCACGATCGCACGGGATTTGTTTTTACGACTGGTCATTGAAGATTTCTTTATATTTCTTAATATTTATATTCATAATTTTATCTGATTGTTGCGATCGCCATAACAAAAGTACCTTCACAACACAGGTAAGAATCAGTAAATTTTCTATAGTGAAGTGATATCTTTACAATGCTCAATTAAAGCCTATGTAAGATATAGAGTATTAGTGTTCCTCTGAATAACCCATGACCTCAACCCTGCTAAAACTTCCTCGCCTGAATGCACCAACACTGCACCAATTGCCCAATGGTTTGACAATCGTGGCTGAACAGATGTCGGTGGAAGCAGTTAATCTCAGCTTGTGGGTTAACGTTGGTTCAGCCATAGAAACGGATGCAATTAACGGCATGGCTCACTTTTTAGAGCATATGATTTTTAAGGGAACTGAGCGACTAGCAATAGGGGAATTTGAACGTCGAATTGAAGAGCGGGGTGCTGTTACCAATGCCGCCACGAGCCAGGATTATACTCATTACTACATCACCACTGCTCCTAAAGATTTTGCCGAGCTTGCCCCACTCCAAATAGATGTGGTACTAAATGCTAGTATTACTGATGACGCCTTTGAACGGGAGCGATTTGTCATCTTAGAAGAAATTAGGCGTTCTGAAGACAATCCCCGTCGCCGAACTTACACAAGGGCAATGGAATTAGCGTTTGCAGAGCTACCCTATCGACGTCCGGTATTAGGTCCAGAAAAGGTAATTTCTCAACTCCAAGCCCAGCAAATGCGGGACTTTCATAGTAGTTGGTATCAACCTCAGTCAATTACAGCTGTGGCTGTGGGTAATTTGCCAGTAGAAGAATTAATTGAAATTGTTGCCGAGGGATTTACACAAACTGATCGCCATCAAAAAACAACAACTAGCAATCAACATTTAGCGATCGCTCCCGAACCAAAATTTACAGAAATTGTCCGCCATGAATTTATTGATGAAAGTCTCCAGCAAGCAAGACTGGTAATGCTTTGGCGGGTGCCAGGGTTGATACAACTCGATGAAACTTATGCTTTAGATGTTTTGACAGCCATTTTAGGACACGGGCGAACATCTAGACTTGTCAGGGATTTGCGGGAAGAACGGGGACTAGTTTCTCATATCTCTGCGAGCAATATTACTCATAAACTCCAAGGGACATTTTATATTTCTGCCCATTGTTCGGTGGAAAATTTAACTGTTGTAGAAGAGGCGATCGCCCAAAATATCAGGAGACTGCAAACAGAGATTATTCCAGAGTCAGAAATTGCCAAAGTGCGTCAGCGAGTCGCGAATCGGTTTATTTTTGGTAACGAAACACCAAGCGATCGTGGCGGATTGTATGGCTACTATCAAACATTGATAGGAGATTTGGAACCAGCCTTTGATTATCCAAACCATATTCAGGCACAGGATGCAACTGACTTGATGGCAGCAGCCCAAAAGTATCTTTCTCCAAATGCTTACGGTGTAGTAGTTCTCAAACCACATCAGTAAACAGTTATCAGTTATCAGTATTAGATAATGTTAATTGTTCCCTGTCCCCTATCCCCTATCCCCTAAAAAATGTGGACTGAAATTGATGCCCATATTAGCCAAGTAAGTGGCGAAAAATTTTGTTCCTCACAGCGACGCAGCATTGGTGGTGGATGCATCAACCAAGGATATGCTGTCTTTGACGGTAAGCGTACCTACTTTGTCAAGCTTAACCAAGTATCTCAAGCTGCCATGTTTGAAGCAGAGGCGTTGGGTTTACAGCAAATGTTTGATACAAATACAATTCGCATTCCCAAGCCAATTTGTTGGGGAACAGCAGGAAATTCTTGCTATTTAGTGTTGGAATGGCTAGAGATTGGTTCAGGTAATACCAAGTCTTGGGAAGAAATGGGGCGTAATTTAGCGGCAATGCACAAAACTACTAGTCAGCAAGGTTTTGGGTGGGAAATCAACAACACTATCGGTTCTACACCGCAAATCAACACTTGGACATCAGACTGGGCAGAATTTTATGCCAAACATCGCTTGGGTTATCAATTTCAGTTGGCAAGACGGCGGGGCGGGCGTTTTACCCAAGCAGAAGAATTACTGGCAGCTATTCCTGAACTATTGGAAGGACACAACCCGCAACCGGCTTTGGTACATGGTGATTTGTGGGGCGGGAATGCTGGGTTTAGCGTGCAAGGAGAACCTGTGATTTTCGATCCGGCGACTTACTTTGGAGATAGAGAAGTCGATATCGCAATGACAGAACTTTTTGGTGGTTTTCCAGCAGCGTTTTATCGGGGATACAACGAGATTTTTTCTCTAGATGAGGGATATGAGAAGCGAAAGACTTTGTATAACTTGTATCACATAGTCAATCATTTTAATCTGTTTGGTGGCGGGTATGAGTCTCAGGCTAATAGTGCGATCGCAAGAATTTTGCGGTAAATTTTGCTTCTAAAACTTTAACTTTTAACTTTTTCACTCTCCCACTCTCCCCTACTATGGACTATAGTCAGTTTTTCAGGAGTTTTGGGAATGAGCGCAGCGACAGATCCCGTGAAATTGATGAAGCAAGAAGTAGGCAAAGCTGCCGCAGCTTTAGTCAAATCAGGTTCTATTGTCGGTTTAGGTACGGGATCAACAACAGCATATGCCATTCAGTTTATCGGAGAACGCCTTCAGTCTGGTGAACTAAAAGATATTGTTGGTGTTCCTACCTCTTTTCAAGCAGAAGTTTTGGCAAAGCAATACGGTATTCCGTTAACCACTTTAGACACTATTGACCATATTGATATTGCCATTGATGGTGCTGATGAGGTAGATCCGCACAAAAATCTGATTAAAGGTGGTGGTGCGGCACATACTCGTGAAAAGGTAGTAGATTATTTAGCTAATCAATTTGTTGTCGTTGTCGATGGTGGCAAATTAGTTGATCGCCTGGGTTCAGTTTTTCCTGTGCCAGTAGAAGTGATTCCAATGGCAGTCACGCCCGTGATGCAGGCAATTGAAAAGCTGGGTGGTAAACCAGAACTCCGTATGGGAGTCAAAAAAGCTGGCCCAGTAATTACCGACCAAGGTAATATGGTAATAGATGTTAAGTTTGAGACTATAGATGACCCTGAAAATCTAGAGAAAACACTGAATAATATTCCTGGTGTTTTAGAAAACGGTATCTTTGTCAATTGTGCCGATGTAGTTTTAATTGGCGAAGTCAAAGACAATCAGCCTGTGGTACGGAAAATATAAATTTGTAGAGACAAATTTTATATGCGATCGCAACAGTCAAAACAATGAGATTGCGATCGCTTTTTTGTTGGCTCATTTAGCAAGTTCCTCTTGCTGTCGCTGCTTTTCGTACTGTCGTAACTGCTGCAATAACTTTTGTTGAGATGAATTTAGAGATTCAAAATTCACATTTGGTTGAAGTTGTTTGTTAGCACTTGTCATAGCAGGAGGTGAAATGTGAAACATCAACTGGTGTTGACTTTTTTCTGGTGCTGTTAGTCTGACATTTGGATTTTTAATGTCCGTTTGAATTGCATCTAAGGTAGACGCGACTTTGACTTGCTGTTGCATTTGCTCAGTAGAAGATACCAAACCACTCAAACCATTAATCAACTGCTTAATTTTTTCTCGCAAAGCAGGATCGCCAGTTATATCATCCAAATCAGAGGTAATTTTCTGAGTATTTTCAAATGTTACTCGTGCAGAATCCAAAGTTTGTTGTAGTACCAACAGATTACTAGGAGTATTTAGCGCTTGGGTAGCATCACGCAAATTAGCTGAGGCTTGGGCAGCATTTGCCGAGAGGGTTTCTAAATTTTGTAGTAACTCTCCTTGCGTTAACCGATTTACAGTCGGCGATAGGCTACCAACTGTTGTTCGCAGTTGGTTGCTGGTTTCGGTAATATTATTTAACGCTGTAACTAGCGAAGAACGATTTGTTGTCACCAGGGTATTAAGGTTATTGAGCAACTGATTAGCTTGATTTGCAGTTGCACTAATTTCCTGGGCTGTAGTACCAAATTGAGCAACAGTTTTAGAAGTGGATACACTGATTGTATCTGCTGCATCTGATACCGCATTTGCAGCATTTGAAAAACTACTTAACTGTTGTTGCGTAGATTTAGTCAAATTAGAGATATCACGACTGAGTTGAGCTACTTCGGCTGCGGCAACAGAAGTGTTTCTTAATGCTTCATTGGCATTGCCATAGAAGTTTGGCTGAGTATAAAGAACAGCCAAGCGACTGGTAGTGCGAATCAATTCATCAAGGCTAATGCCAATCTGACCTTTTAATCGTGAGCCATTACAAACAATCAAGCTAGGATCGCAATTTTTGTCTAATGGTTTAGCAGCAACTTCTTGGGAGGTTAATGGTGATTTGGGTGTAATGTCAACGATACTTTCGCTAATCAAACCGGATTGATTGGCTTCTACTGTGACATCACGAGGGATAATAAGGTTAGGATCGGCAATTTCTATTTCTACTTCTACATTGTTTGGCCCTGGACGGATAGCAGAAATATTACCCACCTTAACGCCGCGATAACGAACCGCAGCCCCCTTTTGCATCCCACCAGCGTTAGCAAATTCAACAAACACTTTATACGAACTTCTAGCAGCAGTAAAGCGATTTAACCATAAGATAATCGCTCCAAATACGCCTAACCCCACTAATATCAATAATCCGACAGAACCTTCTCTCAATGTTCGCGATCGCATTTTTTCTCCTCCCTGTTGTTAATTGCTAATGGTTAATGGTTAATTGCGATGAACAATTAGCTATTAGCACTTAGCAATTCAAAATCCCGTATTGTCTTAACCTACTACTTGAATTGGCCCTGATACCCTTCCACTCATAAACTGTCTGATCAAAGCATTATCTGTGCTATCGATTTCGTTGACTGTACCCTGCCACTGCACTTTACCTTGATAGAGAAGGATAATTCTGTCTGCTGTTCGGCGAATAGTACTGTCTTGGTGAGTGACAATTGCGTAGGTGCCACAAGCTCCCTGCGTAGATTGTAACTGCCTAATTAAATCTTCTATGACTGTGGAAGCGATCGGGTCGAGTCCAGCTGTCGGCTCATCATAGAGTAAAACATCTGGCCCTTCTTCGGGGTGTTCAGGATTAGACATAATCGCGCGGGCAAAACTAACTCGTTTTCGCATACCTCCAGAAAGTTCAGCAGGATAGCGATCGCCTATTCCCGGCAAACCCACCATCTCCAATTTCTCTTCAACCAACTCGCGAATACGCGCTCTTGGCAGTTTCGAGGATTGATATAATGAAAACCCTACATTTTCCTCCACAGTCAGTGAATCAAATAACGCCGCTTGCTGAAATACCATTCCAATGCCAAGCGGATCGGCTCCATCCTCAATCAAACCCTCTCGCCGGGTTCCTTCTATATAAATTTCTCCTGCATCAGGGGCAATTAACCCCGCGATCACACGTAAAATTGTCGATTTACCAGTGCCACTAGGCCCTATTATCCCCAATGCTTCTCCTTGATAAATCGTCAAATCAATATCATCTAAAACCTTATTATTACCAAAGGACTTAGAAATTCCCTTTAATTCAATCAATGGTTCGATCATTAGTCAATGGATATTGGATAGTGGATAGTGGCTAGTGAATAGTGGTAAACAACCAACTACTGTACGGGCGGGTTTTGTTGATTAACTTTCGGTTCAAACCGATAACTTATCTTCTAAACCCGCACGGCAGTCGCACTCGACGCGCTTAACCCGACGCCAGGTGACGCCAGTCGCTACAACGCGGGGAACCCGCGCAACGCGCTGGCTCCTTTATGCCGGGGAACCCGTCCACCGCACTGGCTCCGCAAGGGCGCGCTGCCTCCCCTACTAACTACTAACTACTAACAAACAACAAAAATTAACAAACAACAAAAATGCAAGATAGTGATGTCATCGTTATTGGTAGCGGTATTGGTGGATTATGTGCTGCTGCGTTAATTGCTCGTTATGATCAACGCGTAATTGTATGTGAAAGCCACACAATTCCTGGTGGTGCTGCTCACAACTTTAGACGAAGGGGATTTGAATTTGATTCTGGCCCTTCATTCTATTGTGGTTTAACAGATGCCCAAAGTCTAAATCCCCTCAAACAAGTTTTAGATGTTTTAGGTGAATCGTTAGAAGCCATACGCTACGATCCCTTGGGACATTACCATTTTCCAGAAGGTACCTTTGCAGTTTACAGCAATACCGAGCTTTATCGTCAAGAGGTAGCAAAATTTACTCATTATGGAGCTACGGAATTAGAGCGGTTTACCCATCGCCTCTTGCCTTTGTACGAAGCAATGAAAGGCATACCCAGTTTAGCACTGAGAGCAGATTGGCAAATAGCTCCCGTCTTGCTCAGGCATTATTTACCATCTTTGTGGAAAATGCTACCCCATTTACCCCTTGTTCAAGCTTCAGTAGGTAATGTAATGGATGCTACAGTAAATGATTCTTGGGCAAGGCGGCTCATCGATTTAGAATGCTTTCTACTGTCTGGTTTAAAGGCACACAGCACTATTGCTCCAGAGGTAGCTTTTATGTTGGGCGAACGTTCCCGTGCTGGTGTTGAGTATCCAGTAGGTGGAAGTGGAGCAATTGTCAATGCCTTAGTGCGGGGATTGGAACGCTGGGGTGGAAAGTTGCTCTTGGGGTGTCATATTGAGCAAATTCTAGTAGAGGCTGGGAAAGTTGTAGGCGTGCGATCGCGAAAAGGCGAAATTCTCAAAGCGCCTATAGTAATTTCTAATGCCAGTATTTGGGATACTTACACAAAACTTTTGCTTCCTGAAGACTTACCAGCATCTTATCGTCAAGCGGCTTTAGCTACGCCAGCAGTCGATAGCTTTATGCATTTACACTTAGGTATTCGTGCCGATGGCTTGGAGAATTTGACAGGACATCATGTAGTAGTTCACGACAGCAGCGAGGATATCACCGCACCAGGGAATACTTGCATGATTTCAATTCCCAGCGTTTGGGATGCAGCACTTGCTCCCAAAGGGCATCATGTAGTTCACGCCTACACCCTAGAACCCTATGTCGGTTGGGAAAGAAATCAAGAATATGAACAAAAGAAACAAAAAAAAGCAGAAACTTTATATCGCGCCCTAGAAAAAATTATTCCCGATCTTAGACAGCGTGTAGTTTTAGAACTGATCGGTACACCACTCACCCATGCTTATTATTTACGGAGATATCAGGGAAGCTACGGCCCTGCGATCACAGCAGGTAAAGGAATGTTTCCAGGGCCACATACACCAATTCAAGGATTATATCGTGTTGGTGACAGCACTATGCCAGGAATTGGTGTGCCAGCAGTAGCAGCATCTGGTATTTTGTGTGCGAATGGTTTAGTGCAATCATCGCAAACAGTAGATTTGTTGAAGAGTTTGGGGGTTTAATAACATTTCATATTCAACATTCTTTTTTATAGTTGGCAAATGGCTTTTAAAACTTGTAGCAATTGCATGGAACGTTCTCTTTCCATCAAATTTAATTCTGGCATCAGGTGATAAATAGGAGGGTTTCCTTGTTGGATATAAACAAACTGGTAACTTCTGCCATTGGTCGTTAAACCCCAAACTGATTTTTGATTATCTATACTTTTGTAAGCGTATGTGAGTAATTGAGATAAACCTGTTGATATGTCTATTTGACTATTTTTAGATTCAATTAACAATACCCAAAAATATACTTGTGGTTTTGTATGTTTAGCCTTACTAACAGCTAAAATATCAAATCTTCCTTTAATTATTAAATCTTCATCTTCCACTTCAATATCAGCAATATCTTCTTCCAAGCGAATCTCAATAGGATAGCGATAAAAGCCAGCTAATCTGAGTAAGGGTGCAACTACAAGAAACTTTACCTGACCTTCGGAAACTTTACCAGATGTGAGATAGCGCCGAAAGTCATCTCTAATTTGCAGAAGTTCTTGTTGTTCTAACTCTGTGAGAAGTTCTAAAGATAACAGAGGTGAGAATGATTCAATATACTGTTCTTGGAAGCCAAAAAGACGCTGCACCTCTTCTAGGGATAAATTGCGAGTGTTAAGGATAGTCATTTGTTTTTGCTGAATGGGATAGTATAGCGTATATGCTGCACAGATTATTGCTTTATATTGACAGTGTAATAATTTGTTTTTAAGATAGCAAAGCAACAAACACAATATTAAGTTGTGCTAGGTTTACACAAAAATTTAAGTAGCCTATTTACAAAGATTATACTGGGAACTCAATTAGCAGATAATAGTTCTAATTAGTTTAACTAAACTAATGCGCTTATTTACTTGTAATTATGAAATTCACTAGTTTAAAAATTCCATTTACATTGATGCTAATTGGCATCAGTCTTTCACAACTAGCTTATTCTCAAACTCCTATATCAAAAATATCTAAACTATCTCAAGAAGTTGCAAAACTACGCCCACAGGGGCAAAGCGGGTTAGAAGTATTTCTCAAATCTTACGTTAATCAATTAAATTCTTCACAAATTCGAGCAGCTTTAGACGAAGTTTGTCAGCAACAAGACTGTTACGCTTCCAAGCTTTACTGGTACACTGACTTAGAACAAGCAAAATCTGCTGCCAAAACTAGTGGTAAACCAATTCTATCTTTACGGTTGCTAGGTAAATTAAATACAGATCTCAGTTGTGCTAACAGCCGATTTTTTCGGGTAGTACTTTATCCAAATGCTGAAATTTCTAAGAAACTAAAAGAAGATTTTATCCTGCATTGGCAATCAGTGCGTCCTGTACCGAAAGTGACGATTGATTTTGGCGATGGACGTAAATTAGAACGGACAATTACAGGTAATAGTATTCACTATATTCTTGATAGTTCAGGGCGTCCAATTGATGCTATCCCTGGATTATACGGTCCTAAAGCTTTTTTAAGTCAACTACAACAGGCAAAAGCAGCAGTAAAGGAAATTAGTAAACGTAGCGGCTCGCAAAGGGAGGCTTTTTTACGCCAGTATCACCGCGATCGCCTCAATATTATTCAAACCCAATGGACAGCTGATTTATCTCAGCTAGGTATTCAATCTCCACCACGAATGGTAGAAATTCCTGCCAATTCCAATGAAACTCCAAATGCTACAGTAGCAGGTTCTCTGGCAGTAGCAAAGATGAGATTAGAAAGTCCAATGCTAAATACACTCCAGCCTCAAAAAATTCAAAACACTTCTTCAGAAATTACCGATCAAGCAACTTGGAATAGAATTGCCCAATTGTATTCTGCTGATGCCAAGCTTGATGGAAATAGTATTTCTTTAATCCGCGCTAAACAAAATCAGTCTGCCAAAAACCCGGAAGAGAATTTAACCAGACTGATTCGCAATTTTGAAGCTGCAATGGCTCTTGATACAGTTAGAAATGAATATATGCTGCACAGACAAATTCATCAGTGGTTTGTACAGGGTAATCAAACAAGCAATGTAGAGGCACTAAATGAAAGAGTTTACGCTGAATTATTTTTAACTCCTAGTTCAGATCCTTGGTTAGGGCTTGCCCCAAATGATATTTACAGTGCAATTGATAATGATGGCATTCGTAAGTGAAATGGCATTGTTTACTCCTTAACTTGACAATGGCACTTCAGCTTTACATCCTTCTAACAATCGTTTTCGCAATGTCTCTAGAACTTTGTCTACATAATCTACCAAGTTACTATTTTCGGTAGCCAAAGGTTCTAAATGCCATCCTTCTAATTCAAAATGAAGGAGTGGACATTTTCTTAAGTGCAATTGTTCAATGAAAAAACTGACATCATCTTTTGCAATACAATCCGATTTAAAGGAAATTATTGCAGTTAAGTTAAATAATTTTTTGCTTTGTGTAATCATACATCGAGTTTGAGAACCATTTGGAAATACAAATAAGTTAAGAAAAGGGTTTTCGACACCAGCAGTATTACTAATTTCCGGTGCTAGTAGTAAAGAAGGTTGGTTGATAATAAAATTATTTTGATATTCAATTTTTCTTTCTACTAAATTTTCGATTTCCTCTACGGCTTGGTTGATAGTAAAACTAGCCGAAATAATATCAGACTCTACCTTATTAAAGCTAGTACCAAGACAATGCTTTAAAACGAAATCTCTTTCTGAATGCGCGTTACTTAAAATTTCCAATAGAGCAATATATTTACATCCTAAACTATGACCTAACCAATAGTAATTAGAGTTATTCAAGTACTTTTCTAGTTCCTCCTTTGGTGTTTGTCCATCTTGGATGATTTTTTGGATAACTGCTAATCTTAGTCTAAATTGTTCTTCTAATAATGAAATTGCAATTTTCCAATGATCAAACCCAAGTGGATTCAATGGAAATTTATAAACAAAGATTGTATAGCCCTTTTGAAATAAATCTTGAAAAAGAGATTTATAATAATGAATTGGGAAAGAGCCAAAGACAAAGCTGCCAATAAATTGGACAATCCCTTTTGGATTGGGGTGAATAGCGACGTAGCTACGCGAAATCGAATGAAACTCTGGTATTGCATCCATAACAAATCTCCTAATTAACTAAATCTTAAATACAATCTTTTGTAGTGAAACCACTAAGATACAGTAGTAACAAAAATTTAATAAGTTTCTGTTGTCGAATTCAGTTTACGTTTTTAGAAAGCGTGGGTTTATTAAGCTAGAAATACTAAAGATTTCTGGATACTCTTAGAGTAAGATGCAATTAAGTATGGGAATAGACTCAAAACCTCAAATACCCACGCTGAATTATAATTTTCTATGAACCTAAAGTGGGCTACTTTCTAGCTTAAAAAGAGAGCTTCCTGTTGCTGTCGGCAGACTATAAGCAATTTGATCTAGCTGAGGAGGATTAGCTGCTAAATCCTTGAAAAAGGTTCCTCGGTGTTCAGGAGTTACTAGAAGCGTAACCTCTGAAAGGTTTGAAAGTGCTGATACAAATATTTCTACATAACCACGCACTTCAAAGTTTTTTTCGTTGATTAGTTCTCCATTATTCCTAATAATATCAGGCTGCAAGATGAACAAGACTGTATCATTAGCGTTTATGGGTATGGTAAATCTTTTTTTGTTAGGATTGAAAGGACTTAAATCGCCTATTATATTGTCTCCTCCTGTGTCTAAAAAAGTGATAGTTTTGTCAAGATCCAGCTCTGGTGTAACTGCTGTAAATACAAGAGATACTAGTACATCGGAATTTATAGTATTAGCAAGAGTTAAAAAGTAACCTTGAATAACTGTACGACTGAGGTTTTCAAATTCAGCTGGTACATTTGGCAAACCAGGTGGCAATTGAGGCTTGACGAGAAGTTCAAAGGTTGAAAGAAGCATAAATTCACCTTATTGAGTAAAGACTAAAGTTCCCAGAAATTGAGAACATGAGCTATTTTTTAACTGTTGCAAAAACATCCAAAAGCAATCAGTTAAAATCAGCAATAGCTATCACGATAGTTATTGTTAATTTGTAATACCAAATTGGCACGCGGGAGTCTTGTTTCAAAATTCTGGACTAGCCTATGAATAAAATGTTTTTAATCCAAAATCCGTCTTGAAAAGCTTTGAGCGGAGGAAACCTCCGATCAAACTTTTCGCAAAATCACGCCACGTGACGCCAGGTGCTACCCTGCGGGAAGCCGCACAACGCACAGGCTCCTTTATGCCGGGGAACCCTTACTTTCGCTTATCCGCCTTCGGCGTCTACGCCAGTCATCGGCGCGGAGGGAAACCCTCCAAGAGTGCTGGTTCACCAACGCAGTGGCTCCAAAATCCACGCATTGGTATAAGCTCTTGGTATTCATTCAAATGCCAATATGAAAATTTCTTAGTTCTTTACAAAACTTTTCAATACAAAATTATTCTATGTATAAATAAAAATATCTCTGGTGAGCGTTAGCCTTAATTACCCCACCAATTAACACCAAATCTGCACAACCTTTCCTTGTAGCTGTTGCCCCAACCAAGGCGTATTATCAGAGAGTGTATGCAGGCTTTGCCTTTCGACTTTCCAACTTTGCTGCGGATCGAATAAAGTTAATTCAGCCTTTTGCTCTGGCGCGATCGCACTCGGAGTTTGGTTTAAACATTCTGCCGGGCGGCTACTCAATGCCCGCCACAATTCTAAAGCTGTAAATTCCCCGGTTTCTACTAGAGATTGCCACAATAAGGGCAATGCTAACTCAAAACCAATTGCCCCAGGTGGTGCTTCGGCAAAGGCGACGGTTTTTTCTTCGTAGGTGTAGGGCGTGTGATCGATTGCGATCGCATCTATAATTCCCGTGCGTACTGCCTGACGCAATGCTTGCAAATCTGCGGGAGTTCCTAAAGGTGGTTCCAAGCGTAGGCTGGAATTGTAACTTTTCACAGCTTGCGTATCAAGTAAAAGGTGCATCCAGGTGGTGCTAGCTGTGATCGGTAAATTTTGAGCTTTGGCTGCTGCAATCACTTCAACACTGCGGGCAGTAGAGACGCGCATGATATGTACAGGCGTATCCATAGCGGCGACTAACTCAATTAAAGCAGCGATCGCACTCGTTTCCGAAGCAGCAGGATTTCCAGGTAAACCAAAGCGAATTGAGTCTACTCCTTCGCGCATCACACCATTGCCCATCAGTTGGCGATCGCAACACCAAAGTGCAATTGGTTTAGCCAACGGTTGGAGATATTCCAATACCCGCCGCACCAGTACCAAATTTTCTAAAGGCTGGCGATCAGCAAAACCAACAACTCCCGCCACAGCTAATTCTGCCAATTCTGTCATTTGCTTCCCAGCAACTTCTAAGGTAATTGCACCCCAGATGTTGAGATAGGGATAAGAAGACGCGGAGATCTCATTCCCCTTATCTCCGTGTTCCGGTGTCCCCGTGTTCTTATAGCCGTGTGTCTTTTGTAACAACTGTGCTACTACAGCAGGATGATCGATGGATGGGGAAGTGTCGGGTAAGATGCTGATTCTGGTAAATCCACCAGCTGCGGCAGCTTGCAGTAGAGATGAAAGGGTTTCCCGTTCTTCAAATCCTGGTTCTCCAGAGTGGCTATACAAATCTACTAATCCTGTTCCCAGAACCAATCCACGACAATCTTGGATATGAGTATTACTAGGGATATCAAAAATGTTACTGGCAATGAACTGAATGTAACCGTTGCTCAAAAGCACATCGGCAATTTTATCAGTTCCAGAAACAGGGTCGATTACCCGTACTTGTTGTAGCAAAATGCTCGTCATAACATAAATTTTATAACGCTCCGGCTGCGGTTTTATCTAACACTCCTCCGCCCAAGTGAGCAGTAATGTTCATTGCTTGCAGCACTGGTAAACCACTCAATCCTGAGGGGTAGTCAATCACGCTAACTGCACCATTGCCTTGGCGGAAGTTCCAAAAGTTTTCTGCTGATAAACCTAGAATCTGACAAAGCAAGCTTTTGTTAGTAGCATCGTGAGCAACTACTATTCCAGTTTGGAGTCCCTTTGTCAAGGCTGCTTGCACAACTAACTGCCAAGCCATTGCACTGCGTTCCCAAACTTGTTGTAAGTTTTCTCCTGCTGGCATTTGTACTTCTGCTGGTACAGTGCGCCAACGATGCAACTCGCCTGGAAATTCTTGATCAATTTCTGCTTCAAATTTTCCTTCCCAAAGTCCGTGGCTAATTTCCCTCAAGCCATTCTGTAATTCTAAATTTACGTCAGGATGGTGGCTAAGAATAATTTCGGCTGTTTCTTTAGGGCGCTGCATCGGGCTGGTGACGGCAAAATCCAGCGCTATATCTTTGAGAAATGCAGCTGCTTTTTGTGCTTGCAATCTGCCATTATCGTTGAGAGGAACATCAATTTGTCCTTGAAATCTGCCTTGGCGATTCCATTCAGTTTCTCCATGACGCACCAGCAACAAACGTACTCCCTGATGTTTTGGGCGTAAGGAGGGCAAAGTTTCTCCCAAGTGTTGTGTTTGGTTCATGGATTCTAGTTGAACCGAGTCTCCCAATCCTCCAGAGAAATTTAGCACGCTAATGCCACAGTTAGATTGCTGAATGGAATGATACCGAGATGGGGAAATGCCGAGTGCTGTACTAATTAAAGCTCTATTAATACCGTTATGTCCGACAACTAATATTGTTTCACCCTGATGACGAGGTAAAATTTCTTGCCAAAATAGCCGTGCTTGTTCGTACAAAGCTAAGACAGGAAAATGTTCTCTGCTGCCTTGGGCGTCTTTGACTAGCATCTGGAGTTGATGGGGTTGTTCGTGCCAGATGCGATAATCTTCAGGAAACTTTTGCTTGACTTCAGCCGAAAGCATTCCCTCCCAAGCTGGTAAGTCTATTTCTAAGAGGCGATCGCTCGTTTGAGGAACAATAGACTGCCCAGAATTACTTTCTAGCGAGCTATGGATAATATTTGCTGTCTGTTTAGCTCGCTGTAGGGGGCTGCTGTAAATAGCATGAAATGAAATATTACTGAGGGCTTTGCCTATGAGAGCGGCATCGTTACAGCCTTTTTCAGTTAATGTGGACGTATCAGTGCGCCCTTGGATGCGCTTTTCGATGTTATAGGTGCTTTGAGCATGGCGCACAATGATTACGCGAGTCACTTTTTGCCCTCCTCTCTCTAAAGCACTAATTCTACTGCAAAGTGTTTACGGATTAGTTGGATTGATTTAAATTGCCTGTGATGGAAACTAAAGTGCGATCGCCTTTTTTTGGCTACCTTATCGGCTAGATTGCCCCAACTGCAAGAATGCCAGCTATCCCCTCAATTTTGGACAATATGGGCATCAAAATTAGCAGGATGTTGCCCATTAGCCAAAAAAGCCACGCTCTAGGGTAGATGGATCAATATCTTTAATAGTGGTTGAATGCCTCATCCGAACCAATTGACTTCCCACAGTGGATAATTGATATGGTAAGGAAGTAGTTGTAACAGGAATAGTATATAAAGTAGTACAAATAAAAATAAACTTAGTTTACATTTTCAATTAACAAAAAACTAAATTAGTACGCCAATAGTATAAAAAGGTATAGTAATGACCAGAGGCTTTGAAAATAGCAGGTCTACGACCTTTCGGGATGAATTTAAACTGCTGCTGCGTGCTCGCTATCCCCTCATCTACATTCCCACCTATGAAGAGGAACGGGTGGAAACTGCTATTAAAGAAGAAGCGGCTCATCAGGGTAATCGCCCAGTCTATACTTGGGATTTTGTGGATGGTTACCAAGGCAATCCTAATGATGCAGGGTTTGGGCAGCGTAACCCTTTGCAAGCTTTAGAATTA
Source organism: Chlorogloeopsis sp. ULAP01 (assembly GCF_030381805.1). Lineage (NCBI taxonomy): Bacteria > Bacillati > Cyanobacteriota > Cyanophyceae > Nostocales > Chlorogloeopsidaceae > Chlorogloeopsis > Chlorogloeopsis sp. ULAP01. The sequence goes on along the minus strand of NZ_JAUDRH010000024.1, from coordinate 22,597 downwards.
GTTGAAAAAGTACCTGCATCTGCACCAGGAGTATTTATATTACGGGATTATCATCGATTTTTGGAAGATGTGGCAATTTCCCGTAAACTCCGCAACTTGGCACGACTGCTCAAGTCTCAACCAAAAAATATTGTCCTGTTGTCTCCGCGCATTGCTATTCCTGACGATTTAACGGAAGTTTTGACGGTTGTAGAATTCCCTTTACCTAGTGCTGCCGAAATTAGAGCGGAATTAGAGCGCTTGTTGCTGGCGACAGGACATTCTCCTTCTGGGAAATTTTTGGATGATTTGGTGCGCTCTTGTCAAGGGCTAAGTATGGAGCGTATTCGCCGCGTATTAGCACGAGCGATCGCAACCCACGGCGAACTGTTACCAGAAGATGTAGATTTGGTATTGGAAGAAAAGCGCCAAACTATCCGTCAAACCCAAATTCTCGATTTTTACCCTGCTACTGAGCAAATTTCTGATATTGGTGGGTTAGATAACCTCAAAGATTGGTTACTGCGACGGGGAGGTGCTTTTACTGATCGAGCGCGACAGTATGGTTTACCCCACCCCCGTGGTTTGCTGTTGGTAGGTATTCAAGGTACAGGAAAATCACTAACAGCAAAAGCGATCGCCCATCACTGGCATTTACCTCTACTCCGTCTTGATGTGGGACGATTATTTGGGGGTTTGGTGGGTGAATCGGAATCGCGAACACGGCAAATGATTCAAGTTGCCGAAGCTCTGGCTCCGTGTGTATTGTGGATAGATGAAATAGACAAAGCGTTTTCGGGGCTTGGTAGTAAAGGTGATGCCGGAACTACTAGCCGAGTTTTTGGTACTTTTATCACCTGGTTAGCAGAAAAAACTTCACCTGTGTTTGTCGTTGCTACTGCTAACGACATCCAAGCATTACCACCAGAAATGCTCCGCAAAGGACGATTTGATGAAATTTTCTTTGTCGGATTACCAACCCAGGATGAACGCAAAGCTATTTTCAATGTGCATTTGTCGCGACTGCGCCCACATAACTTGAAAAGCTACGATATCGACAGATTAGCATATGAAACACCCGATTTTTCTGGAGCAGAAATTGAACAAACTTTAATTGAAGCTATGCACATCGGCTTTAGTCAAAACCGCGACTTTACTACCGATGATATTTTAGAAGCTGCCAGTCAAATTATCCCTCTAGCACGTACTGCCACAGAGCAAATTCAAAAACTGCAAGAATGGGCTGCGGCTGGTAGAGCGCGTTTGGCATCAAAACACAGTCCCTTGAGCGATGCTTTTGGTAAGCTACGCTAAGGCTTCAATGCCAGCCAAAATAGCGAGTGATGAAACTCAAGGTTAAGAGTTATGAAGCTCACATCATAACTTTTAACTTCCCAAGAGGCTAAACTAAAAGCGCCTCTACAATAGTCATAATTCCTATTTTCTATCTTTAATGATCCTAAAGTTGTAAATATGCTAGTTGGAATATTAAAATTTTTACTTGGTTTTTCCTTGGCGATCGCTATTTTAATTGGTGGCGGAATTGCAACGGCGCTGTATTTAATGAATCGAGTTTCTGTACCGCCTGCAAAACCGATTTACGCTAATGATAAACCCATAGTGAAAGCGCAAGCTCCGAAACCCAAGGATCAAAAATCAAAACAGACAGCCAAAGCTTCTTCTGGTGCCTTCATACAAGAGTCTACCTCTGCAAGCTCCAGTTCCACAGAAAAAACCCAAGAAGAACTCAAGACTGAGCAATCACCAAAACCTGAAGAATCAACAAAACCATTGCCCTCAGGTGCTTACCAAGCACGCGTGACTTGGCAGCAAGGCTTGACGCTGCGAAAGGAACCCACACCAGATGCAGAACGTGTGGGCGGAGTCGGTTTTAATCAAAGAGTAGTTATTTTAGAAGAAAGCAGTGATCAAGCTTGGCAAAAAATTAGACTAGAAGATGGTACACAAGAAGGTTGGGTAAAGGCAGGGAATATTGAGAAAGTTGATGAATAAGAGAATGCCCAGTCAACACGAAAAAGATTTACTATCCAAAATTAGGATTATGTTCTGTATTTTTAGTGATTCTGAGGTTAATAAAAGTAAAGCTTAATTGCAATATTTATAAAAAGGGAAATTCACCAAAAATATGGTGTTATTTTTGTGAGTAAGCTAACACCTTGATTGGAAAAAATTCCTCAAATAAAACAAATTATGTACAATCGAAATTCCCAGTATGATTGGCTTTCTGCTACAATTACTGCTGCTTTGGGTGCTGGTATCGTCACTTCCTTTGCTGTTAGCCAAGGTCAAAATCCATTAGTAGCATTAGCCATTACTGGCTTGGCGGTGTCGGTGGCATTAATTTCCGAGTATTATCACAAGCAGTCAAGGTCTTGATAATGTTAGATTTTAAATGTTTTTGGATTGCATAACTGAACATTGCAATCTTCAGAAATTGAGAGTTAAGAATTAAAAGTTAAATTGGTAACTAAAAATTCTTAACTCTTAGCTCTGATTATTTTTCCTTTCGCTTGGAAACTGGGCGTCGCTGTTCGCGTTTTTCTTGTTCCTGAAGACGGCGATCGCGCCAACCCGCTAGCGTTAAATAACCAACTCCCCCGGTAACTACTACTAGCAGTACTAGAGCAACCAGAGCCAAAATACTCAGAAGTGGACTTTCCACGATACCTCTACAATCCGTTGCGTCCCCAAACTACCATTGCAATTGACCAGGTAAAAACTACCAACAGTGAAACCCATCCTAGTGTCAGAATCGCCATAGTGCTACTTTCAAACTAATTTACAAAACTACTCCATTATTTATGATACTGGGAATTGTGATTTGTCAGTTCAAGCAATTCCTAGCTAAATGAACAACATCTCGAACATGGATTTGATGACAGAACGCTTAGAATCCTTAAAAGCAGGAGTTTTAGGAGGTTCCTGCCTTTTTTGTGCTTATCTAACTACGTCTTTACTCAATAGTTTAGTTTTGACTAAGCATTTCTCAGTACTTAGCAGCTTAGATATTAAGTCGCTAGATTGGCATTTTTTGTTGAGTGGTAGTTTTGTTGCCTTCTCAGGCTTTTTATTTGGTGTTACCTACCGCTATATTATCCGTCAAGATCAAAATCCACACCTCAAATCAGGTGGAGTACTTGCCTTTGGCTTGGTAAGAGGGTTAACCCAGATAGATGCCGGAGTTACTTTTGCCAGCAATATCCTGCCATTCATTGTAATGGCAGCAGAAAGTGTATTGTGGTTTGCGATCGCTGCCATCGCTGTTGATACAGCGCTCCAACAAAGTTGGATTAAACCTTTTAAGGATTAGGGACAGTAAACAGTAATCAGTCATCAGCGAAGGATAACTGATTACTGACAACTGATAACTGAATCTAGTCCCTATCCTTAACTAGCATAAACTTTTGCTTTCTCCTGCTCTGATACATAGGGCTTTTCAGAACCTTGAGCGAGATATTCCACTAGCTGGGATTCAATTTGCTCGCGGACAATTTGCCGATACTCTAGAAAATGTTCATTATGGGCGCAGACAGCGAGGTAATGCTCGGCAACTCCTGGATTATGTTTGATGATACTAAATAAGTTATGCCAGAATTTCCATCTTGTTTCTCGTTTAATTCCTTGTCGCCAAATGACAATGAACAGCGCTTTGACAACTACCCAATCTGGCATTTTAAAGGGTGCTTTCCACTTCGGCGTACCCATCATTAGAAAACAGCGATAAGTACGATCTAAGTAACGTACTGGATCGTATAAACTACAAAAAGCCTCCACATATTCTCTAGCAATTTCTTCTAGAGGGCGAGTGGGGATAAAGTTCATCAAAGTAGTTTGATTGATATTGCCGTCTTTACCATCCCTGAGTCTTCCTTCTTTATTAAGGCGATGCCACAGTGCTGTATTTGGTAGCGCTTGCAACATAGCGAAGGTAGTCGAGGGAATTGCTGCTTGTTCGGCAAAACGGACAATGCGATCGCCTGCACCTGCTTTTTCACCATCAAAGCCAATAATAAATCCTGCCATTGGGCGCAAACCTGCTTTGATGATGGATTGTACTGCTTCCACAAGGGAGCTGCGCGTATTTTGGAACTTCTTCGTAAGTTGCAGACTATCTTCATCTGGTGTTTCAATTCCCAAAAACACCGCCGCAAAACCAGACTCAACCATCAACTCCATCAATTCTGGATCTTGTGCTAAATCCACAGAAGCTTCGGTGTCAAATCGGAAAGGATAATTGTGTTGTTGCATCCAGACTTTTAATTCTTTGAGCAACAACTTAACATTGCGTTTGTTGCCGATAAAATTGTCATCCACCATGAAGACACCACGCCGCCAACCCAACTCGTAGAGATAATCTAACTCTGCTAAAAGTTGTGCAGGAGTTTTGGTACGAGGTTTGCGACCATATAAAACAATGATGTCACAAAATTCGCACTGGAAAGGACAACCCCGCGAAAATTGAATTGACATCATATCGTAGGCATCAAAGTCTAGCAAATCAAAGCGAGGAATCGGAGTTGTTGTCACATCTGGTTTTTCGGTGGCGTGGAAAGTTCCAGATGTTTCACCTCGTTGAACTGCTTCAACAAACATTGGTAGGGTGATTTCCCCTTCATCGAGAATGAGAAAATCTGCCCCTGCTGCCTTTGGTTCATCAGGCATAGAAGTCGGATAGGGGCCACCCACAGCAACTAACTTACCACGTTTTTTCGCTTCCCGAATTTGGTCGAGCAAATCTTGCTTTTGCACGATCATCGCCGAGAAAATAACTATATCTGCCCATGCCCATTCTTCGTCTGTCACTGAGCGAACATTGCGATCAACAAGCTTAAATTCCCATTCCTGGGGTAAAATCGCCGCTACTGTCACTAAACCCAAGGGTGGCAGCAAAACTTTGCGATTTACTAATGCTAAGATTTTTTCGTATGACCAAAAGGTTTTGGGAAATATAGGATAGACGAGTAAAATCCGCATATAGTTTCCATCCTCCTCACACTCTGAATTATTCCCAAGTTGGCTAAATCAAAAGTGTTGATGATTTTTTTGTTAATTTTGTTTCATCTTAACAAACAAAGTTCCATAGATACGATAACCATTTTGCCACCCAGCTTTTTCCAAATCTTTCATAATAGATGCATAACTTGATAGCAAGGATATGTATGGCTTCAACTCCGACTCCAAGTGTGGAAGAAATTAAAAATATGATTTTACAGTTACCGATAGAAGAACTTATGAGATTAATGGTTGCTATTGAAGAAAAACTCGAAACAGTCGCAATTATGCAACTAGCAGAGACAGGTTTTCAAGAATGGAACGATCCAGAGGAAGATATTTATAATGACGAAGCCTAAAGCATTAGAAATCTGACTAGTTCGTTTTCCTTTAAGTGATTTAACTTCTACTAAACTTAGACCAGCCCTTGTGATGGCAGCCCACCGAGAAGAATTTATTATTTTGGGTATTTTCTCAAAAATTCCCGCTAATGAGTTGCATGAAACTTGGGTATTGCTTGCAGATAATCATCCAGAGTTTGCACAAACAGGATTGAAAAAGACTTCTTTAATCAGAACCGATAAAATTGCTACTGTTAATGAGTTGGTTTTTCAAAGGCAGTTAGGTATTTTGCCATTAGATATATTAGTATCGGTACAAGCAGCTCTTAAAAAAGCTTTGAATCTTTAGTAGTAAAGATAAGTTGGATTGGGCGATCGCTTACTTAATTGATCTGAGTATGATCGCATTTACTCTCATACCCACAAACAAACACCAAGAGTGCTTTGCACAGCTACACGAGCAACAACCCCTAACTTTATCAGATAGCAATCACACACACTACTATAGAAAAACATTAGATGAAAAGTAAGATTAAGTAAAGTTGCTTCAATTGCTAATAAACTATTGTCATGGGAACCGAGAGTAAGTAATAATATTTCTTCCTCTCCCGAATCTGGGTTTTCAACAAATTCAAATAAAAGACGATGATCTTAATCTATCGAGCAAGACCATACTCCTTCTAAATCACCCTTTAATTTATGAGTACGCAAGCTTGAATCGAAAGGTTCTTCGACTAACAATTGTAATGCTTTTTCAATTTGGAAGCGCAATTGTGGATTTTTCTTCGTCAAACGTTTGAATTTACGTACAAAACCTGTACTCCAAACTAAATTTTTCACTTATCCAACTCCGCCATCAAATCAGCAACAGAACCGCGTTTGACATTACTTTGTTGGTAATCTTGCCTAGCTTGTGTAACTTCTTTTAATAGCTCATTCCGTCGCTGTTGACTCAAACGCTTACTAATAATATCAACAAGTATCGCTTGTTCTTCTGGGTCGAGCGCTTCCACAATATCAAGTGCTTGCTGAAGTGTTGATATTTTCTCTGCCATCGACTTTATATGTAATTTGAATAAGTAGATTATAGCTATAGTAGCCCAGGTATTACCCGATTTTTTCAAAAAGCTGGGTATCTTGCAGTGAAAGCGATCGCACATTTACCCCAACCACTCAAATATAATGCTGATGCACATCCCACTATTGACAAATAACCCACATAGGCAACCAATCTGCGTTTAGTCATCCGATATCTAAGACAGCCAGAATATCAAAACCTACAAACTGATTTTGCAGCATTTCGCAATACATAGGCAAAAATATTCAAGATATGCGCCCCTTACCTCCTCAGATGCGATCGCGTTCATCTTAAAATGTTGTGTGATGGAATTAGTCTCGCGCAGAGGCTTAGAGAATAAGAGTTTGAGATATCGCATTTTTGGGTTTCATACTCATATTCAGCAAAGCCCACCTTAAGGTATTGGGCCAGTTACAACCGTCGTTATAAATTATTAATATCTGTGAATACCTGACTTATTCAGGCTTGGTTGAACAAAGCAAAGGGTTTGGAGATGTTTACTACGTCAGAAACTCCTATAGTTGCGGCTATCGTGCTGGTCGCTTTTGGTATTTTAAGTTGGGGCTTTTATCGTGCCAGACCTTATGGCAAGTTGGGAATCTTAGCCTGGTTACAGTCAGTGGTATTGATAGCTCCCTGGCTGCTGTTCTTTGGCTTGTTTGCCACGGGAGTGTACATCAATATAGTTGGTATACTCTTTTTGTTAGTGTTTTCGGCTGGAATATATATTTATCTGGGCAGACAGCTGCGCCAGCTTGGACAAGATGAACTGCTAAGACAAAGGGCTACTGAGAAGCTAGCCGCAGCAGAAACTAGTGCCGCACAAGAAGTAAAACAGCCAACAGGAACAGTACAGCTACAGCCTGAGATTGTACCAATTCCTGAAGAGGACTTAAACGTTATTAAAAGTGTTTTCGGCATTGACACTTTTTTTGCCACAGAAACCATTGCCTACCAAGAAGGAGCCATTTTTAAAGGAAATCTACGCGGTGAAGCAGAAGTTGTTTACAAACGACTGACAGAAATTTTGCAGGAGCGTTTAGGTGATAAATATCGCTTATTTTTAGTGGAAAATACGGATGGGAAACCTGTGGTAATTGTTTTGCCCAGCCGCAATGATCCTCGTCCGATGACCTTAGCCCAAAAAGTTTTTGCGGTTATTCTTTTGGTAGCAACCATTGCTACAAGTTTAGAAGCTGCGGGAATACTACTGAATTTTGATTTTGTTGCCAATCCAGGCAGATTCGCCGAAGTTTTACCAATTGCTGCTGGGATAATAACAATTTTGGTAGCTCACGAAATCGGACATTGGGTATTTGCTCGTCGCCACCAAGTTCGCCTCAGTTGGCCGTACTTTCTCCCCGCCGTGCAAATTGGCTCTTTTGGTGCGATTACTCGGTTTGAGTCTCAAATACCCAACCGTAAGGTATTATTTGATATTGCCTTAGCAGGGCCAGCTGCTGGAGGAATTGTTTCTTTGTTGATGCTAGTAGCTGGATTACTACTTTCCCACTCAGGTAGTATGTTTCAATTACCAAATGAATTTTTCCAAGGTTCAATTTTGGTAGGAAGCTTGGCGCGAGTTGTCCTCGGTTCGGCTTTACAGTCACAAATAGTGGATGTGCATCCATTAGTGATTATTGGTTGGCTGGGGTTGGTAATCACAGCTTTAAACTTGATGCCCGCAGGACAACTGGATGGTGGGCGTATTGTCCAAGCAATTTATGGGCGCAAAACCGCAGGAAGAACTACATTCGCCACATTAATTTTGTTGGGATTAGTCGCTCTTGGCAATCCTTTGGCGATGTATTGGGTGATTGTAATTTTGTTTTTGCAACGTGGCTTAGAACGCCCCAGCTTAAATGAAATTACTGAACCAGATGATGCCCGCGCTGCTTTAGGTCTTTTGGCTTTATTCTTGATGATTGCCACTCTCCTACCCTTGACCCCAGGTTTGGCTGGAAGGTTGGGAATTGGAGGCTAACAGACACGGGGAATGAAGAGGACACGGGGACACGGGGAATCGTGAATCAGGTTCTCTCCCCTTATGTCCTTGTTTAATTGTCTCCTTGTCCTCATTTCTCTCCGCGTCACCGCGTCTTCCAGTCTCCGCGTCTCCCTATCTCCCCTCTAGTTTTACGGCTTCCACCCCACAAGCAAGTTTGGGTATGCTGTTGATGTAGGAAAGAGTTTTTGAAAGCCAGATTGACGTTTTTGCGTTGGTTCTTTAGTTAAGTTCCACAAAGTTTCGTAAAAAAAGAAGGATACTCCAGCGAAGTTGCGATCGCGTACTTTTTGTACTTGTTGTTCAATCTGATCCATTGATACATATTTGCGTTTTAAGCCCGTCAAAATGCCGATGCTAACGGGAATATGACGCTGTGCAGCTTTCACTTCCGGATACTGTAGTTCGTTGGTAAAGACTTTTAAGTCATCTCTATATACTTGTATAATCAAGTCTTCTACGATTCCCATCCTCTCCCATCTTTCCCAGTCGGCTAAAAAGAAGGAGTAAGAAAAGCGCTGGGGATTAGGTGAAACGGATACAATACAATTCTTTTTCGTGGCTTTGATCGCTGTAAATACCCGCTTCATAAAGTCGGTGATTTTGTTTGCTCGCCACCTCACCCATTCTGGATCTTGAGGATTTTTTGGTGGGGCTTTACCACGGTGTTCTTTTTTGTAAAGTGCCACCGTGTATGCGTCATATCCCAATTCTGAGGGTAAGCCGAAATGATCATCAAATTGAATGCCGTCGATGTCGTAGTTTCTAACTATTTCGACAATTAAATTTTGAATAAATTCTTGCACATCCGGACGAAAAGGACTAAGCCAAACTCTGTCATGAATGCCTTCTTTGACAATGCGAGTTCCGTTACTGCGCTGGGATAGCCATTGCGGATAACGTTTTGCCAATTGAGAGTCGGCAGGAGCCATAAAGCCAAATTCAAACCAGGGAATGACTTTTAAGCCTTGTTGATGCCCTACTTTAATCACCTCTTTGAGCATGTCTCGCCCTTGCAATCCTGGTTCTGGATCAAGCGATCGCCCCATTACTCTTTGTGCAACTTTGCTAGGATAGAGTGTCCAGCCCCAATTCCACACAGTAGGATAGACAACGTTAAAGTTCATCTGCTTAAGACGTTGCACGGCACTTTTGAGGCGATCGCTCTCAAACAACACATTGCTATCAATATTGGTTAACCATACTCCCCGTAACTCCGAGGTTGGCGATCGCGAAGGAATATTTTGAGCTTGTAGAGGAAAAGATAATAATACCGTTGCTGCTACTGAGAGAGCTATCACCAGAACGAAGAAAGCTATGTTATGTTTTTTGCTTCGCTTACTATCTCGCATAATCAGACTGACAAAATTTTTAAACTATTTTTAACCATTGAATATACAGATTATTTGTAGAAAATTTTACACCTTATCATGAGAAAAATTTAAGATAAAAGCGGCAAACTCAATATAAGTACTTAAACAAAATTAATTACATAATCTCTGCGCTGTTAAGAGTTCCCTTGCCTCCACCCGTTATTTTAATTTTGCCTAACCACTTATAACTACTGAGTGAATATACTGAGTGAAGAAATTTATCTAAAATTCAGTTCAGAGTCCTAATTTTGAAAACATACAACTCACACAAATTATTCCTGCTTTGGTGGAAGGTGCTTGGCAGGTAGGAGATTTTTAGACATGAAAATGAATTTGCAGGGAGCGATCGCACTCTCGCAAGCAGGCACTTTTCATTAACTGCATACAACTGGGCAGGGAACAGGGTACAGGTTACAGGAGAATTAAATTCATCTGTCTCCTGTCCCATATCCCCTATTACCTAACTTGCCATCTGCTTGCTTCCTACTTCTAATTAAGATTGTTTACATCAAAAAACTCGTTTACTCTAGCAAGCAACTCGATTTGTGTCAGCTTTTCCTGAAGGAATAAAGTTATTTAAAAATTTTTATTTGAGAGTAGTTTAAATCAAAAATTGCTACTACAATAATAAGTTCTGGGCCAATTAGTTTTTCCACAACTGAATGAAGAAATGAAACAAAACTGCAACATCTCCTGTCGCAGCAAGAATGCTATTGTTCGGACATTGCATACTGCTGTTCAAGGGAGGGCTAGGTATAAAATTAATGGGTTGCAAAGTTCGGAAGGACTTAAGAAATACCTAGAGTTGAGGTTGTCGGAACACAAAGGCATAACGCAAGTTAGCGCCAATTCTATCACAGGCAATGTTCTGGTATATTTTCAGCCAGAGCAGACTTGTTTGACGCTGGCTTCGTTAATTGAACGCCTGGTTTTAGAATATACAAAATACAGCCAGAACTCTATAGCCACAAGAACATCAAAAAAAGAAAAAAGACCACAAAAAAAAGCAAAAAATTCCAGCAAATCGATTGCTCGTCAAGAGAAAATAACTACAACTATTGATGTCCATGCGCAAGAAATTGCATCTTGGCATCTAAAAGAGTCTGATGAAGTTATTACTGAGTTAAAAACTTGTAAGGTATCAGGATTATCTAGTAAGTCAGCCACAGAAAAACTGAAAAAATACGGGACGAATACTTTACCGGAAGCAGTTCCTCGTTCCGGGCTAAGTATGTTTGTCGATCAATTTAAGTCATTGCCCGTAGGACTTTTGGCTGTAGCGGCTGGAGTTTCAGTTGCTACTGGTGGCTTGGTTGATGCTCTGGTGATTATGGGAGTTGTGGTTATAAATGCCGCGATTGGTTATGCCACAGAAAGTAATTCCGAGAAGATAATTCGCTCGTTGAAGAATCTGGTTAACCCAACGGCATATGTAATCAGAGATGGCAGCATCCAAGAAATCAGCGCCCCAGAAATTGCGATCGGAGATATTCTTATTCTCAAACCCGGTAGCTATGTACCAGCAGACGCCAGACTAATTGAGGCACACCGCCTGAGTGTAGATGAGTCGGCGCTCACGGGTGAGAGCATGCCTGTAACTAAGAGCGCTGCAATCCTGCGTGGCGAGCATGTTCCCTTAGGCGATCGCAAAAACATGGTTTACATGGGGACATTAGTCACCGGTGGGCAAGGAATTGCCGCAGTGGTGGCAACAGGAAAATACACGGAGATGGGCAAAATTCAAATGATGGTGGGTGAAGCCACCATGCCCGAAACTCCAATGGAAAAACAGCTAGATCAAGCTGGCAGCCAATTGGTAGTAATCTCAGGAGCAATTTGCGCCTTTGTCTTTGGCATCGGATTACTGCGCGGCAACGGTGTACTGCAAATGCTCAAGTCAACCATATCTTTGGCAGTAGCAGCAGTTCCTGAAGGTTTGCCTACAGTTGCCACTACAACTCTTGCTCTCGGCATTGCCAACATGAGGAAGCATAACGTCCTCATCCGCCGTCTGGATGCTGTAGAAACTCTTGGTTCCATCGAAACTATCTGCATGGATAAAACTGGAACCATCACTGCCAATCGCATGAAGGTTGTAGAGGTTTGTACAGACAGCAAATGCATCGAGGTATCTCATGACAAGTTGCTGTTAGAAGAACAGACAGTAAATCCTTATGAACACGAACAGCTCTTAAAACTGATTCATGTCTTAGTACTGTGCAACGAAAGTGAGGTAGATAAAGAACAAGAAAGCGATGAGTATGTTGTCAGAGGTTCTGCAACCGAGAACGCACTCATCGATTTAGCTATCACTTCTGGGGTGAATGTCACCAGTCTCAGGGCAAATTACCCGCGACTGAAAATCGCTCACCGTTCCCAAGAGCGCAACTACATGACAACACTGCACCTTACCCCTGACGAGCAAAAAAACCTCATTGCCGTCAAAGGAAGTCCGTCGGAAGTGTTAAGTCTATGTAGCGCTCAGATGAAGAACGGGCAGAAAGTGCCACTCACAGATGCAGATAGACTCGCCATCGAAAACCAGAACGAAGACATGGCAGGCAAGGCGCTGCGGGTGCTGGGAGTTGCTTACCAATTAGATGAATCAGAAGATATCCATTCTCGTGAAGATTTGATTTGGTTGGGAATAGTCGGCATGATCGATCCGATCAGAAATGGTGTGAAAGACTTGATGGGAGGTTTCCATCAAGCTGGCATCAATACGGTAATGATCACTGGCGATCAAAGCCCAACTGCCTATGCGATCGGCAAGCAATTGAATTTGAGCAAGGGCGAGCAACTGCAAATCCTTGATTCCACCCACCTCAACAACATTGAGCCAGAGGTGATGAAGGGACTATGCGATCGCGTTCATGTCTTTGCTCGGATTAGCCCTGCCAACAAATTGCAAATTGTCCAAGCCCTACAAAGTAGTGGCAAAGTTGTGGCAATGACAGGCGATGGCATTAATGATGCCCCTGCCTTAAAAGCTGCTGATGTCGGCATTGCCATGGGGCATACCGGCACAGATGTTGCACGTGAAGTTGCAGACGTGGTACTGGAAGATGACAACCTCGAAACCATGATTATTGCCGTCAGCCACGGACGGACAATCTATAACAACATCAGAAAATCTGTTCACTTCCTGCTGTCTACCAACACCAGCGAAATCATGGTGATGCTGGCAGCGACAACAGCCGGTATCGGGCATCCTCTGTCAGCCATACAGCTACTGTGGCTGAACTTAATTACAGATATTTTCCCAGCGCTGGCTTTGGCAATGGAAGCACCGGAACCAGATGTACTGAGTCAGCCACCCCGCGATCCGAATGAACCGATTATCAAGAGTTCTGACTTTAAGAGAATCATCATTGAGTCAGGGGCATTATCTGTCAGTGCTTTAGCAGCCTATTGGTACGGCATTAGACGTTACGGTATTGGGGCGCAGGCAAGTACCATCGGCTTCATGAGCTTGACAATGGCACAACTGCTGCACACCCTCAGCTGTCGATCGCAGACACACAGCATATTCAGCAAGGAGAAATTGCCGCCTAACAAATACTTGAATATTGCCCTGGGTGGCTCCTTTATCCTCCAGATCCTAGCTGCAACTATGCCAGGGCTGAAAGGCTTACTGCAAATCACACCAATCAATCTCATTGATGCTGCGGTAATTGGTAGTAGTGCTATACTTCCATTCTTAGTGAATGAAAGCAGAAAAGAAGTAACCAATAAGTATTTGCAAGGAGATAATCACAACTTCACTCGTTTACTTCCTGGCAGCAACGACGATGCTGTGAGCCAAACTTTGCAGGTAGAACAGCAACAAGTAGAACAACAAACTGCTGTTGCAATCTCTGTCTAATTCGTAAACGACGCCAGAACCCCGGCTTCTCGAAGAAGTCGGGGTTTTGAGTTATCTCACAAATCAAATAAAATTCTTAGATAAAATCCTGTTTAAAAAAATTCAAAACTTTCGCGTCAAAAATCATATTTAATTTAAAAAATACGCATATTACCCTTAATTTTGTAACAGGTTTATCCCCAAACTCCCATTGTGAGAGATGATTTATCAAGTAAACCTTTATCATGCGGTGCGTTACGACTAGTTCTCATTCTCTTAAACTCTCAAATCCTTGCATAGCCGTAACATACCATACTAGACTTTATCCCCCAACTCTTTTTATTAAAGAGACCAAAAATATAATTTATTCCTTCTGCCCTCTGCCTCCAGCATAGCTGCCTTTCTTCCGTCAAATAGATTTGCTATATTTTAGCTTTCACCAGGATTATCTACTTCTACAGGACTTGTGCAGCAGTAATGAAAAGCGTAGATGCGAAGCAACTTCCCGGAGGGTACCACAAATAACACATTAGACGCGTAGCGGCTACTTACCCTACGGGAAGCCGGGCAAAGCCCGTCTACAGAAGCCACTACTCTACGAGAAGCCGGACTACGTCCGTCTACGTGTCTACCCGTAAGGGTAGAACACAAAGAACACGTTCGCCAAAGGCGTTATTGAAGGGTAGAAATAAGAGTTTGAGAGAGTTTTTGCATAAGTCCTGTTCTAATTACAGCAACAATAAAGTAAATAGCTAATAAGCTGACTTTGCTGAAATTTTGATACTAACAAAATTAGTGTTGATTTCAAATTCAAACCAAATAAATTAAATATGAAAAAAGATTTCATGTTTAGCTCTGAGTCTGTCACTGAAGGGCATCCGGATAAACTTTGTGACCAAATTAGTGATGCAATTGTAGATAAATTCCTCCAGAAAGATCCTTATTCTAGAGTCATTGCTGAATGTGCTGTTGCTACGGCAATTGTTTTCATTGCTGCTAGATTTGAATCTGATGCAATCGTAGATTTTACGAAAACAGCTAGACAGGTAATTAAACAGGTTGGTTATGATGAACCCGATTTTAATGCTAAAACCTGTAGTATTGTCACTAGTGTGAAAGAATTGCTATCTCATGATTATCGTTATTGGGACGCCAAAAGACTATCAGACGATGAAATGGAGTTAATTCCTGTTAAAGATCAGGTGACAGTCTTTGGTTTTGCTTGCAATCAAACTCCTGCTTTCATACCACTGCCAATTTGGTTGGCACATCAGTTAGCAAGGCGATTAACTGCTGTGCGTCAGGAGAAAATTTTGCCATACATTAGACCAGATGGCAAAACTCAAGTTGGCATTGAATATCGCGATCGCAAGCCTTATAGAATCCACAGTATCTCAATTCTGGCAAGTCACAATCAGCAGTCAGAATCAAATTTTGGCAATGTGAATAAACTCCAAGAGGAGATTAAAGAGATAATCATCGATTATGTCTTAAAAGATAATGAATGTAAGCCTGATGACAAGACTAGAATTTTAATCGATTTTGATGAACCTTTTTCAATTGGTGGCCCTTCCGTACATTCGGGGTTAACTGGCAGGAAAAATGCCATAGATACTTACGGGGGGTATTCACGCCATAGTGGCGCGGCTTTAAGCGGTAAAGATCCGACGCGGATAGATAGAGTTGGTGCTTATGCTGCACGATATGCAGCCAAAAATGTTGTTGCGGCTGGTTTGGCGGAAGAATGTGAAGTGCAGCTAACCTATTCTATCGGAGTTGCCAGACCTGTTAGCATTCAAGTAGAAACCTTTGGCACCGGCAAAATTTCTGATGAAGAAATCACAAAACTCCTGGAAAAGCATTTTGATTTTCGTCTTGCAGGAATTATTAAGAAGTTTAATTTGAGACTACTGCCTACAATTGTCAAAGGTGGGTTTTACAGAAAACTAGCTGTTTACGGACACGTGGGTAGACTGGATTTAGGAATTATACCTTGGGAAGAAACGGATATGGTTGCAGCTTTGTTGGGGTGAATAATGTTTAATTTTCCCGCAAACGTATAACAGCATCTGGACGGTGTTGCATCTGCCGATTTCTCCTCTCAAACTCTGCCAAATATCGTCTACTAAATCTCTTTAATGCTTGTGTTTCTCTTACTTTCCGCTCAATATCTGCATTAAACTTCTTTCTATTTTGATCTAGTTTCTGCCTAGTTGTTGGTGATAGGCGATCGCTTGGCTGGGTTTGTCGTGCTAAAGCAGTAGCAGGTGTATAAACTAGAACTATTACTAAGAGTACTGTTGCTAACTTCATATGCGTCCACCTCATAAACGATGGCTGCCTTAAATTTAGTGTATATTTTTTAGCTCTAGAGTTTAGAATGTAGCATTTCTCTTGTTAACTGTAGTTCCTGAGTTACCCTTGCAAGAGTTGAATTTAAGCGTTCAACTTCGCCCTTGAGGTACATATACTGTGTGGCATCAATAAAAGTGAGGTTTGTGCCTAAGAGCTTACCACTCGAATATGATATTGGTGTGATGTGGATGTCTAGATAAGTTGTGCCATTATCAGTTACCCACTTTATATTTTTGAGGCTGAACGGGCGGCGATCGTGATTTAACTGCCTGAGCAAAGTCAATGGATTTACAACTTGCCCTATCTCTAGATCTCGCACAGGCGCACCTATATCATTATTTTGTAACCTAAACAGGTCAAAAGCCCGTTCGTTTACCAATAACAGAGAGCCACTTCTATCCACTACTATCTGTGCTAAAGGACTTATCTCAAAGGTTTTTTGCCAAATATGAATGTAATTATCTAAAGGATTAACTGCTTTCTTGTCGCAAGTCTGGGGTAGGAGCAGTAAGTGCTCATTTAAACCGAGCTTTTGGTCTTTACTTTTAGTAAAAATACGATGCTTGAGACTGACAGGGATGAAAATTTGTTTTTGGTTAGTCAAGCTTTCTGAGTTGCCCAAAAACAGAAAGCCTTTATCTGTTAATACAAAATGAAAGCGAACAAAAATACTTGCTTGAGTCTCGCGTTGAAAATATATTAGCACATTGCGGCACACAAGCAGGTCAATTTTAGACATGGGCGCATCAACAGCCAAGTTATGGCGACCAAATATAATTGAGCGACGCAGTTGAGAACAAAAAACGTAGCCCTGCTCGGTTTGCTCAAAGTACTTAGACAGTAGCTGACTTGGAATGCCTGCTACCTCATTGTTTTTATAACTACCTTGCCATGCTTGCTTGAGTGCATCTTTATCTACATCCGTAGCGAACATTTGCACTCTTTGCAAATATTGCTCGATGCCTAAAATCTCTGCTAGCAACATTACAAGTGTATAAACTTCTTCTCCAGAAGCACAACCAGCACTCCAAACTCTGATTCGTTCCTGCGGCTGCTTGGTTGTGATGATTTGAGGAATGATTTGATTGGCTAAATAATCCCAAGCATCGCGATCGCGAAAAAAGCCAGAGAAATTGATCAATACTGTATTAAGCAGGGGAGTGCACTCTTGGGGATCAGCCTTTAGGTATTGCAAGTAGCTTATATAGTTCTCTATTCCTAACTGTTGCATTCGGCGTTGGAACCGACGCATCAAAGAATCACGTTTATTACCTGTCAGATCGCAACCACAGTTTTGCTTCAGATAATGCAACAAAGCTTCAAAATCTGGGTTCTCATCTGATGTAGTCATGTTAAAGCCTGGTGTAATTATTCAATACGCTCAATGTGTAATTAGAAGTTGACATCCTGTATTTATCGTTGCATAGAGGCAAAATTACTCTTTGCTTATGCCGCAGGCGTTCGTGTTTTTACAACACACCAAATCTTTGACATATCATTGATTTTCATGATTCACACCAGATGTTAGATGATTTGATTATTTAAGCGTTCGTATTATTAAAAAATGTCTCCTGGAATGTTTAAGTGCAAGACGCTTGTTATAATGCTTTTCCTGAGATTAAATTATATTTATTCTAATTAAATCTATCTTATAGACTAACACCAACGAGTGGTAGGTTGACGGTAAAGGTTGCACCCCCTCCAACTCCAGGGCTTTCGGCGATGATGGTACCACCGTGGAGTTCTACTAAGTGATGGGCGATCGCAAGTCCTAATCCTAATCCACCTTTCGAGTGTGAGCTTTCAGATTGACAAAAAATATCAAAAACATGGGGTAAAAACTCGGCACTGATACCTTTGCCATTGTCACTCACCACGATTTGGGCTTGATTTTGTAAAATGTGAAGACGAACTTCTATTCTTCCTCCCTGAGGAGTAAATTTAATAGCATTAGTAAGTAAATTTAAGACTATTTGCTGTAAACGCTCTGGATCGCCCTGAACTGTGATTGATAAAGGCTCACATATACACTCTAGGCAAATTTCTTTTGTTTCCAAGGATTGACGCACAGTAGCGATCGCATGCCCTACTATAGATTCTAGAGCCACACACTGGAGATCAAGATTAGTTTTGCCCGCAGTAATCCTTGAGATATCCAGTAAATCCCGGATCAGTTTAGCTTGCACAGTGGCATTACGCTCGATTGTCTCTAGGGCTTTCATCAACATGGTTGGATTGGGCGTACTACTACGGAGTAAGCGTGTCCAACCAAGAATGGCAACTAAGGGGGCATTTAGTTCGTGGGAAACTTCTGCTAGTAACTTATCCTTCATGCGGCTAGTTGTTCTCTCCTGGTGGAGTGCTTCAGAACGCAGTTGCCCCATTTGGAGATGGGTATTCACACGGGTGATAAGCTCTTGAGCAGAAAAGGGTTTAATTAGGTAATCGTCAGCCCCAGCTTGGAGTCCTTCAATTACAGACTCTTCTCCGGCACGGGCAGAAAGTAAAATAATGGGTATTTCTTTTGTCCGCGCATCAGCTCGCAATGCTTTAAGTAAGCCAAAACCGTCCATCTGGGGCATCATCACATCAGAAAGTACCAGATCCGGCACTCGTTCAGTAACAATTGCCAGTGCAACCGCTCCATCCGCAACGGCTTCAACTTCAACGTATTCGCTTAAAATCCGCATCAGGTAATCGCGCATATCGGCATTGTCATCGACAATGAGGATACGGGGGATTGGGGAGCCAGCCACGTGCGGGGGTTTCCCCCGTTGAGTGGACTGGCGTGATTGGGAATTGGGTACTGGGGATTGGGTATTGGTTATTCCCCTTGTCTCCTTATCCCTAGTCCCTTCTTCCGGCAACCATCGCTGTGCCTCCTGAACATAAGGTGCAGCACCTGATGCTGTTGACGTCAGCGTGCGTGTAGCTTGGATGCGTTCGCTTGGCAGGTGGGCTGTCCCTAATGGAATTGTGACTGTAAAACAGCTTCCTTGCCCTACGGTACTGCTTACATCTACAGTTCCACCATGCAGTTTAATTAATTCCTGCACCAAAGCTAAACCAATGCCAGATCCTTCATAAGTTCTTGCTTTTGTCCCACGCACTTGATAAAATCGCTCAAACAGATGGGGTAGTTCCGATGGCTTAATCCCGGTGCCTGTATCTTCTACCTGTAGCGTCACATGATGGTCATCGGCAAGATGTAGCCTAACGGCAATTTCGCCTTCAAAGGTGAACTTAAAGGCGTTGGAGAGCAAGTTAAGGACAATTTTCTCCCACATTTCCTGGTCTACGTATACAGGCTCACTCATTGGTGGGCAATCGACCACTAGGCGCAGCCCAGCCTGTTCTATGGCGGAACGAAATACGCTTGCTAACTCAGCCGTGAACATTGCCAAGTCGGTTGGTTTATAAAGTGCTTCTATGCGTCCAGCTTCGATGCGGGAGAAGTCGAGCAGCGTATTCACCAATTTCAGCAAACGCAAGCTGTTGCGATGGGCAAGTTCTAACCGTTCCCGTTGTTCTTGAGGCAGGAGATTGACCGAATCGCTCAAGGCATCTTGCAGGGGAGCTAGTATCAGTGTTAGCGGCGTGCGAAATTCGTGGGACACGTTGCTGAAGAACAAGGTTTTAGCGCGATCAAGTTCTGCCAGAGATTCGGCGCGTTGGCGTTCTTCTTCGCGGGCGGCTTGTTCTCGAATCCGCTGGATTTCCGATTCGCGCAAGGCATCTTCGGCACGATCGCGTTCGATCGCCGCCCAGATGCGTTCGGCGGTTTCGCGCACGAGTTCAACTTCCGCCGCCAACCACTGTCGCGGCGCGGATTCGGTAACGCAGAGCGCGCCTACCAACGTGCCTGCTTTGACGAGCGGTGTGGAGATATGCGCGGTAATCCTGACAGTTGCCATCGCCTTGCAGTCGGCTTCGGGAACGATGTCCGAGTTTTCCGCATCCGCGACGATGATAGTTTCGCCCCTTTGGAGGAGCGGCACAATCCAGCCATAATCCGCTAACCGAAAAACGCCGACGAGCGAAGGCGAGTCACCGCGCAAATAGTCTTGATTGACACGCGCGTAACTCTCCGCTTCGTTGACTTCCACGTAGTAAGCGCGGTCAACACCCAAATGCTCGCCCAAAAGTCGGCACGCTTCTGCCTGAATTTGAATCGGGTCGTGAAGTGATCGCAGTGCATCCGACAACTTGACCCTAAAGGCATCCATTTCAGCCGCCCGACGCAGTTTTTCTTCCGCCTGTTTACGCTCTGTGATATCAGAAAATACGATCGCCAGTTGTTTGTTTTGAGGATCGCCATACCGATACGCTGCCACTTGGAAGTATCGTCCCATATCGGCTGACTGAATTTCAAACTCGATTGGTTCCCCCGTTCCCAAAACCGTTTCATAGTTTGTGAGAAACTCAGCTTCTAGATTAGGCAAAAAATCACGGGCGGTTTTGCCGATCGCGTGCTTGAATCCGCTTTGAGTCTCAAATGCGGGATTGACTTCTAGAAAACGGTAATCGATTGGCTGTCCATTGTCATACAGCATTTCGATCAAGCAAAAGCCATCGTTGACATTCTCGAATAGCGATCGATATTTTTCCTCCGAGGCGCGTAAGGCTGCTTCGGTTTGCTTACGAGCGGTTATATCACTGCCAGTGCCAAACCATTCGATGATGTCTCCCTGTTCATTCAGCATTGGAATGGCACGCGAGAAGACCCAGCCGATCGTGCCGTCTTGTCGAATCACCCGATGCTCTAACTCAAAGGTCGTCTTAGTGCGGATGGCGGCTTCAATTGCCGCCCATACCAGCGACTGCTCTGCTGGAGGAATATAGGTTTCAATCCAAGTCTGGCTTGGCACTTCGGTGTTGATGAGGATCTTCTTCCCTTCGAGGTTCCGCATCTCACGCCAATCGGCACTCATGCGGTACACCATGTCCGAGCTTGCCATCACAAAGGCGCGAAATCGTTCTTCGCTCTCACGTAACGTTGCTTCAGCCCGTTTGCGATCAGTAATGTCATAAGAAACTGCCAGCACCGCATATATTTCCCCATTTTCAGCCCGAAGCGGCGTTCCCCGTGAGATGTAAGTGCGATCGTGGGCATGGTGTTCATGCTCGAACGGCTCACCTGCAAGGGCTTTCCGGTACATAGGCTCGTAATATGTCGCTAATTCGGATGGCAGCACCTCGAAAATCGTATGCCCAAAGAGATCTTCCGGTTGGAATCCGGCAATTGCCAATGCTTCTCCTTCAGCCAGCAAATAACGCAGATCGCGGTCAACGACAAACACCGCTCCACCTGGCAGATTTTCAATCATCGCCCGCAAGCATTCTTCCGATTCGCGCAATTGTTCGATCGCTGTACGCTGTTCCTGAATGTCGATAGCGGCTCCAAACCAGATGATGCGTCCGTTCGGCTTATTTACAGGCTGTGCCTGCACCAGAAACCAGCGATAGTTGCCATCCGTGCCTTTGATGCGGTGTTCCTGTCGCAGGGGACGGCATTCTTTTACAGCATTATGAAAGTTGGCAAAACAAGAAGCGCGATCACTCGGATGAATTGCTTCTAACCAGCCATCCCCCTGTGCTTCTTCGAGGGTTTGCCCAGTGTAGTCCAACCAGCGTTTGTTGTACCAGATTGCTTTGCCATCAAGATCGTTGCGCCAGAGCAGATCGGGAACTAAATCGGCGATCGCTCGAAAGTATGCCTCATTTTCCCGCGCTGACTCCTCGATCAGTTTGCGTTCTTCGATCTCAGTTTCTAGTCGGATATTCGCTGCCAGTAATTCCTGAGTCTGCCGTTGATTTACTAGCACTGCTGCTGCCGTAAAGTCCGCCAAACTCGTCATCACCCGCACATCTTCACTATCAAAATGCCGCTGTTCGTCATGCGATAAAATCCAGATAGTACCCAAAGCATGGTTATCTGCAATTAGCGGCAATACTAACCCTTCAACAATGGGAGTGTTTGCTGCCTGTAAATAAGTAAAATACCGTTCGGGATACTGATAAAGTTGCGGTGTACCACGTTCAAGACAAGTACCACAGGGACTAAAGTTGCGGGGTGTAGTGCCGCCAACGTACTGTGCTAATGCTCCTGCCAATACATTCCAGCGAAAGAATTCTTCACCAGTGGGTGTTATCTCTAATAAACTCACCCCTGCTGTTCCTGCGATGCATAAATCTAGTGCTATGTCAACTAAAGTTTGAAGGATTGTTTGGGGCTGATTTACCAACTGCCGCGCCAACGCGTGCAATGCCTGATTTTCTTTTAGTAAATTTGCCGAACGAGGATTTCGACGGGATAACTCCTCGGTGATTAAAATGTCTTCTAGTGTGACTATTTTACTTTGAGGTCGTTGCATAGCACTAAAGGCTTTGGCTATTTGGCAATAATTTTATTCGTCGGCAATTGAAACGATTTTAATTTCTGTTACGCGATGCATGGGTTTTGTAGTTTTTTCAGTGGTTACAAATTCCTCTGCATCAGCAGAGAGCGCAGCCGCGATGTGATACCATTTCACTTTTTGAGTGATTCATATTCAACCCCTCCCAACCTCCCCTTAGTAAGGGGAGGTGCCGTAGGCGGTGGGGTACATC
>NZ_JAUDRH010000023.1 GCF_030381805.1 Chlorogloeopsis sp. ULAP01 | reverse complement strand
TGAAGCAAGTTGTTGCGGCTAACAGAGTTGGGATCATCAACACGCCGAACCAACCTATGTATAGACGGTTGTCTGTGCTGGTGATCCACTCGCAAAACCGCTCCCATGCGTTGGCGCTTGTGCGTCTTTGTAGGGTTGTGGTCATTATTTTATGAGTGCAATTTTTGACAATGAATTAGGTAGATGTAGTTTCTACCTGTATTAAAAATGTTTACACAAATTTTTATCTTGTGCAAGTATTTACTCACTTAAAACATTACTTAATTTACAATATTTTACAATATTAAAATTTATTAATTTGTATATAAATATATTTAGTAAGATTACGCATAATATATATATAGTTTTGTTTAGATATATTTAGAGCTAAATTGATAGCTAGAAATCAAAGTAAATATATGGCAGGCTCCCTTCAGGGGCTAATATCCAAACAGCGTAGAAACAAGGAATTACGAACAAAAGTTTTACATACCAATTGAGTTGTAGTTTTAGTTGACGATTGAAAAAATAAGCCACAGCCATAAAAATGGCTAAAGTGAACAAAAGTATAGCTAATTGATATTGACTAATGTTTAATGCATCTACATAAACCTTTTGAGCAAATTGAGCATCACCCCGATAACCCCACAGTCGCTGAAATACAACAGAGGAGTCTTGCAAATTTGGTAGACGAAACCAAATCCAAGAAGTGAAAACCATCAATTGTGTCAGCAACCAACCAATAAAAACACCTAAAGGCTTTTGCCAGAAACTTTCTAGCTCTTCAAAGCTATCGCTCAGGGCATCAGTAAGTCTATGTAATACTAAAGCTAAACCGTGGTATGCACCCCAAACTAAAAATCCCAAGGCTGCTCCATGCCAAATACCTGCAATAATCATGACAATCATCAAATTTAAGCAGGTGCGATCCAAGCCTTTGCGAGAACCACCCAACGGAAAGTAAAGGTAGTTACGCAGCCAATCTCCCAGTGTCATATGCCAACGTCGCCAAAACTCAGCAATACTGGTACTGAAGTAAGGAAAATCAAAATTTTCTGGCAAAACTAAACCAAAGAGTAGAGCCGTACCACGGGCGATATCTACGTAACCACTGAAATCGAGATATAACTGAAAACCATAAGCAAATGTTGCTAACCATAAATCAGCACTACTTGCTCGTTGTAAGTTGCCAAAGCATAAATCTACGTAGATACCGATGTGATCTGCTATTAAACCTTTTTTAGCTGCTCCAATAGCAATCAACCATAAGGCTTCTGATACATTTTCGGCAGTAAGCGATCGCAAGTTACTAAATTGATGTGCCAGATTATGAAACCGAGTAATTGGGCCAGAAATTAATTTAGCAAAGAAAAATTTATACGCTGCAAATTTAATAAATTGAGAGGTAGCAGGTGCTCCTCGATAGACATCTACTAAATAAGCAATACACTCAAATACAAAAAATGAAATTCCTAAAGGTGCAATAATTTTGGAATATGCAAATGGTAAATTTGTTGAGCTGTTATTGCTGATAAAGCTTAATAATGGTGATAAATATTTAAAACCTAGCAAAAGTAAAATATTAATGCTCACGCCCAGATATAATAGTTTTACACTTTTGCTGTTCCAATCTGCTTGCGCAAATCTAGATTCTTCATCAGTAAGTTGCTCGTTTAAAGAATTTTGCTCTGATAATTGGTTTTGCCCAATTGCCATTCCTATACGGAAGTTAATAAAAATTAGTACTAGCAACAAGGGAATGTATTGAAGCTGTAGAGATGCATAAAAAGCAATACTGGCTATTAATAGTATCCATAAACGCAATTTTTGTTGTGCTACAGACCAATAAAATGCAAGCACTAGCAGCAAGAATATTCCGTATAAAATTGATATAAAGTTCATCTAATTAGTCATTATTTATTAGTCTTGGTAATTGGTAGAGACGCTTCGGTTCGGCGGAAGCGTCTACAAAATTAGTAGGTTGGTTGTCTATTTCTCCTCTCTGCTTCTTGTTCTCTTCTGCTTTCTACTAAGCATTTATCTACTTTGCAGGCCAAGGAATCATCGGATCTATAGCAAGTTTTTGCGAGACTTCGTATGCACCGTAACGATTGAGATGACTAGGATCAGAAAAGTAGTCATTTGCTGTTGGCCAAAGAACTCTAAAATCACGGTAAATTAAGTTGGAACGCTCGGCTAAAGTTAGCATATATTGTTGAAATTCCTGCTCATATTGCTGACGAATAGGATCTAAGTATTCTGCTGTCAGTGGCATATTAACAAAGACTAAATTAATTTTTTGTGACTCGGTAAATCGCAGTATTGCTTGTAAGGCGATTTCTTGCTTGCCTTCTAATTTAAAAGCAGTATAGTCATTATCATAGTTACCAGCAACTTTGGGATGTTTTTGATAATATGTGGATGGGTTAAAACGAATAGATAAAGGTAAAAAACCATCAAAATCTACTGCTTGATCAATAAGGTACTGTTCGCTATCTAAATTTGAATTTTTTGTGCCAAATTTAGCTGAGATTTCTTGCATAAATGGCACCGATTTCAGTCTTGTATTGAGTAGTTTTTTTAGTTCTTCGCGTTGTTGATATGTTTTAGAAATAGAAGATAATGTTTGATTTAAAAAGTTATCTAAAGATTTATAATTATTCTCTAGTTGAGTTTTTGGTTTTACTTTCTGCTCTATTTGTGTAGACTGAAAACTACTGAGATTATCATTAGAATTTTGGGTAGTTAATTCTTTGCGCAAGACTTTTTGGTAACCTGGAGATGCTGCGATCGCATTAAAAGTTATATCCTCTCTACCACTATTAAAGGCACGCGCACCATCTGCCCAAATTATCATTTTTGGTAGTTCTGATGGCTCTAAAACCCGGCGTAAGATAAAATCTACAACTTGCGCTGTGGCTCCATTAATACCAAAATTAAACACCTCAATCTTAGGATATCCATGAGTTGTGAGGGCTTTAGAAAGAGCTGAGGGATCTATTCCCCTCAAAGCACGGGAGGAGCCGAGAATTAATACATCAGGCGGTTTGCCATTCTTGGTAAGTCGCTGTCTGTAAAGAGCTAGCTGTTCATCTAATTGCCGAGCATTGAAACTGGGAAACTGCGATCGCGCCGCTAACAAAATTGCAGTTGCAGTTGCTTTTTCCCTTGGTTTGATATCTTCTATGCTCGTGAATCCAGAAGCATTGAATACATCACTTTGATTGGGAGACTTTTCTTTTGATGTATTGGCAAAAAAGATTGTACTTTCGTTATTGTTTAGAGAATTAGCTACAGTAGTTGGAACTGGAGTACTGACAGTTGCTGGTGCTGGAGGTGTAGAGTTAGCAACAATCCGAGCCAATATCCAATCTGACTGCACAGTCAGCAATAATCCCAGAGTACCCCAAACAATTGCTACTCGGTAGTTGGCATAGTCCTCCTCTGCTTGCTCTTGTGGCTGGTTAGTTTCAGTCAATAGCTGTGTTGCCAAAAGCCATTGTCTGAGTTTATTACCCCAATAACAAGCAACTTCCGCAAAAATACTTTGTACTTCTTGTCTACTTAAATCAGGACGCAGCACAGACTCGCTACCTTCAGATGGGATTAGATCGCCAACGTAAGCAGCGGTAGCGGCAAATTCTGGAGTAGCTTCTGGTACTAAACGTTGACGGTTGACAAAATCGACGCCATAATGCCATAAAGGTTCCTTGTTACCTGCACGACGACCGTAGACACGTACTCCAGCCAAACCAGGAATATTCAATTGCGATACAAACTGAGTAACTTTTTCTGCCACTCGTTTGCGTGCAGGGCAAACAGGTGCATCGCACATAATGTGTAATAAATCGCCTTTGCTTACCAACAAAACGCGAGTTCCACCTGTTTTGAGTCGAAGTTCAAGATCAGGATTAAGCATCCGCTCTAGTAAGAAAACAAGAGCAGGTTGATCACCTCCAGCCGCTAATTCCATGACTGAGGTTGCTAAAGCTTGATGTTCTGAAGCAGGCAAAGTTTGCCAGTCTATCCAAGCTGGTTGCTTATCAGCGTGTGTGTGTCCGTATATAGTAGCTGCGACAATGCCTTGGGGAGCAATGACTTCCAACTGAGACATTATTACTCTTAAGCACAGGGCTTTGTCTGGTATTTGGAATGTTGCTGGCTCCAAAGCGGTGGGGCTACAAAACATATGTAGTGTGGATTCTTTGAGAGTTATTCCCACTTTGAGATTGAACTCAGATAATTTGTCGTTTACTAAGCGGGCGATCGCCTGTACATCTCCCCAACGCGCCCATTCTTTTAGCATCACTTCGGTTGGCGTCAGATCCACCCGCAGCACCCAGCCAAAGCCTGTTTCACCTGGTACCGTTGTGGCAATAACTGCATCTTCATAGCCAGAAAGCTTAAGATTACGCAATTTCCGCGCTACTGGCTCGGCAATTAATGAAGGATCGGGGATATAACTAGACTGGCAATATATCCACAGTCGATTTTGAGCGGTGAGATTTTGTGGAGTTACCTGTTGCTGCTTGACTTTAACTTCTACCGCCACACCCAAAGAACTCAGTGTTTCGCTCAAATAGCGAGCGATCGCGTCTGGATTGCCTTGCCGTGCCAAGCTCTCATTAGAGAGAACCAGCGCTCCACCAGTTTGAGAAGATTGTTCTGCGTCTTGGAGTAAGGCTTGTTCTACCTGTTCCAAGTGCCGCTCCAATTGATTTAAGAAAACTTGATGGCACCATTGCGGCTTTGTTTCACCCTTCTTTCGACCGTAGACGAAAACTTGGTATATTGAGGGTTGTTCGCTACTTGTCAAAACATCCAAATTTGTATGCTGTAGTGCGTGCAGCAAATCAAACAGAGTACGCCAACGCCGGGGGCATTCTTGACTTTCACAAAGGATGTATAGATCGTTTCCCCGCAACCGAATTTTCACTCCTAAAGTGTTAATTCCTGTTGCTTGGCTTACCCATTGTATTAATGTCTGTTGGCTAGGTGGTAATACTGTTTTCATGGGAAGTTGAGTATGCAGGAGCTAGTATTGGGGATAGTATCTTGACTTGTAAACTAGAACCATAAGATTCATCACGATATGAAGTTTTTTAACATTTTTTCTGCATTATAAGTTTGCCAACCAAGCAAAGCACAGTTTTAGCTTGCAAGTCCGCCATTTGTCGAATTTTGTCCGTTGCCATTCATCCTCACACCACAGAGCATAACTTATGTCATCTTTTAACTCTAAATCTTCAACTAATTCTGATCTCAATTTAGTTTTGTTTTCCATTCCCCAATCTTTCCTCTTACAAGTTGGTACGACTTCTGTCCTGATGTTGCTGTTGGCAGAGAAAGCCACTGCACAAACTTTACAAGCGATCGGAGAAGCCACTGAGGAAATATTTCGTGGCGATCGCCTGCCCATCCTTGACTTTCCAGAAAACAACCTAGAAAACTAAAGTTAGTTATTATACTACATTTTCTGGAAATTATCGTGGCAAACTCCATGACTGTAAAGTGCAAAACCTGAAATCATAAAAAATAACTAGCTTTAACAGAACAGAGGATATGAGTTCCCTTTTATACTTTTTCTCTCAGGATGTGAATGTCTACCCTGCCTCCGATTTATTTTTACGCCACCGTCTACAAATAGTAGAGGAATTATGGGAGTCCGTTCTTCGGCAGGAATGTGGCCAAAAAATGGTAGATCTGTTGCGGCAATTACGCGACTTGTGTTCGCCAGAAGGACAAGCAACTAACGATCAAGCTTCCTCTGTATTCAAATTGATTGAGCAGCTCAACATTAATGAAGCCATTCGAGCGGCTCGTGCTTTTGCTTTGTATTTCCAGCTGATCAACATCATAGAGCAGGATTACGAACAACGGCAGCAAATGAATCGTTATGAGGTGGGAAAAGAATCAGGAACTCAAGAAACTCTACCAAATCTTGTTGCTTCACCAACTTCTCATACAGAAGAAAAACCCCTAAACAACGGATTAGGAGCAGATTTGCTAACAAAAAGTTGGCAAGCGGACTTGAGTGGTAAACGTAAAGGCACTTTTGCTGCCTTGTTTCCCCATTTATATCAGCTAAATGTACCACCCCAACAAATTCAACGTCTAATTGCACAGTTGGATGTGCAACTGGTGTTCACCGCTCACCCAACAGAAATTGTCCGCCACACAATTCGCGATAAACAAAGACGAGTAGTCAAACTACTACAGCAGCTAGATGTAGTTGAAAAGCGTGTTGGTAATAGTGGTTCTTGGGAAGCAACAGAAATACGGGAACAATTGATAGAAGAAATTCGTTTGTGGTGGCGAACTGATGAGTTGCACCAATTTAAGCCTTCAGTACTAGATGAAGTAGACTATGCTCTGCACTACTTCCAAGAAGTTTTGTTTGAGACTATTCCCCAACTGTATAAGCATTTGCAACGCTCTTTAGCTAGCACTTTTCCCTGGCTGGAACCACCGAGAAAGAACTTTTGCAAATTTGGTTCTTGGGTAGGGGCAGACAGAGATGGCAACCCATCAGTAACACCGGAAATTACCTGGCAGACTGCTTGCTATCAACGCAATATTGTTTTAGAAAGGTATATTCAATCAATTAAACGCCTGATTAATTTATTAAGCGTCTCACTGCACTGGAGTGATGTTCTACCAGATTTGCTGGAATCTTTGGAGATAGAGCAATCGCAGCTGAGTGAAGTATACGACGAGTTGGCACTGCGTTATCGCCAAGAACCGTATCGACTGAAAATGTCGTATGTGCTAAAACGTTTAGAAAATACTCGCGATCGCAATTTAGCTCTCTCGAAACGGGAAATTATCAAAAACGATAACACGCCGATATATCGCTCAGGAGACGAATTTTTAGCGGAATTACGCCTAATTGAACGTAATTTAAATGAAACTGGATTGACTTGTAGCGAACTAGAAAATTTAATCTGTCAAGTAGAAATTTTTGGTTTTAACCTGACTTGTTTAGATATCCGTCAAGAATCCTCGCGCCACTCGGATGCTTTAAATGAAATTTTGGAGTACTTGGGTGTTTTAAAGCAACCTTACGACGAATTGAGCGAGGAACAAAGAGTTGCTTGGTTGGTAAGCGAACTACAAACCCGTCGTCCTTTAATCCCAGCACAATTACCATTTTCACACAAAACTAACGATGTCATTGAAACCCTGCGGGTAGTGCGATCGCTCCAACAAGAATTTGGTGGCGACATCTGCAAAACTTACATTATTAGTATGTGCCGCCAAGTCAGTGATGTGCTAGAAGTATTGCTTTTAGCTAAAGAAGCAGGGCTTTACGATCCTGGTACTGCTGTTGGCACCATTCAAGTAGTTCCTCTATTTGAAACAGTTGAAGACTTACAGCGATCGCGCAGCGTCATGCGGCAGTTATTTGAGTTGCCCTTGTATCGGGCTTTACTGGCAGGTGGATACGCAGCAATTGAAGGGGACAGGGGACAGGGGACGGGTGATAGGGGACAGGTGACAGAAGCGTTCTTTGCGTCTCATTCTCCTCTGACTCCCAATCTGCAAGAAGTAATGCTGGGGTATTCTGATAGTAATAAAGACTCTGGCTTTCTAAGCAGTAACTGGGAAATTCATAAAGCCCAAAAATCACTACAGCAAATTGCTGAAAATTATGGCGTCAATCTGAGAATATTCCACGGACGGGGTGGTTCTGTTGGACGTGGCGGTGGCCCAGCATATGAGGCAATTTTGGCACAACCTGGTCATAGTATCAACGGGCGCATCAAAATTACCGAACAAGGGGAAGTTTTAGCTTCTAAATATTCTTTGCGAGACTTAGCTCTGTTCAATTTGGAAACTATCACTACTGCTGTTATTCAGGCTAGCTTGTTGCGGACTGGGTTTGATGATATCGAACCCTGGAATGAAATTATGGAAGAGTTGGCAGTGCGATCGCGTACTCATTATCGCGCTCTCATCTACGAAGAACCAGATTTTATTGATTTCTTCCACCAAGTTACTCCGATAGAAGAAATTAGCCTCCTACAAATTAGCTCTCGCCCAGCGCGTCGTCCATCAGGTAAAAAAGATTTAAGTGGTTTACGGGCAATTCCTTGGGTGTTTAGTTGGACGCAAACACGATTTTTGCTACCTTCCTGGTATGGTGTTGGCACAGCATTACAAGAATTTTTGAACGAAGAACCGGAAGAACACTTAAAATTGCTGCGTTATTTTTACATTAAATGGCCATTCTTTAAAATGGTTATTTCTAAAGCAGAAATGACATTAGCAAAAGTAGACTTGCAAATGGCGCAGCGTTACGTGGAAGAATTGTCTAATCCGCAAGATATACCCCGTTTTAAGAGATTATTTGAGCAAATAGCCAATGAATACTATCTCACACGAGATTTAGTTCTAAAAATTACCGATCACCAACGACTTTTAGATGGTGATCCTGTTTTACAGCGTTCTGTGCAGCTACGCAATGGCACAATTGTACCGCTAGGCTTTATCCAAGTTGCTTTGCTCAAGCGATTGCGCCAGTCAAAAAATATACCCACTTCTGGAGTTATTCACTCTCGATATAGTAAGGGAGAACTACTACGCGGGGCATTGTTAACAATTAATGGTATTGCCGCCGGGATGAGAAATACAGGTTGATATTGTTGGTGGATAGTTGATAGTGGTTAGTGGTTAATGGAAATTAACCATTAACAATTAACAATTCACTATTAACTCATTGACTAATGACTAAAAACAGAATTTTCATTTGCACCTTTTTAGCATTGTTATCAGGCTTTTTAAGTGCTTACATCGGTGGGCAAATTAGCTTAACTTTGCGTAGCCAAAAGTGCCAAAATCAAGCTTGGGGTTTACAGCAGATGTGCAATGCTTGGGAAACACCAGGAGCCATATGGCAAGGCAGCATCACGGGATTGTGGACTGGTACTATTTTAGGGGCATTTTTCGGTGGATTGTTAACGCGACAAAGAACATAGTTAATCGTGTCTCTACTATTAGTGGTTAGTGGTACTTTTTCACAACTAACCACTAACTCATTACGTTTAATGTGAATTAGCCTAACTCACTTTGAGTGATCCAAGTATGTATGATAACAACGACCACAGATAAACACAGATGCACACGGTTGATTTATCTGTGTTTATCTGTGTCCATATGTAGTCGATTTTTTAGTTTCTCAACCGTCTGTTGAAGCTGTGGGCTTTGAAGGATTGCTTAAAGTAGTCCAAGAATTGGTGCTAGTATCAAAGCAGCGCCAATTTCCCTCCTCTTCCTGGTAGCAAAATAAACTGCGGTCGTCAATATACAAGTTATCTGTTAAGAAGTAGATAATACCTCGAAAAGGATAGGTTTTGCGGCTCAAGCGTTTGGCGACTGCTTGATTAGGACATTCCACCACGAATACTGGTTGTTCATCTAAATGAGCCAAAGAGAAGATGCACATCCGCAAAATTGCTCGCAACCAGCTTTCTGAATGTTCAAAATAATCGTCGATAATTTTGTTAGTCAGAGCTTTTTCTAAGGCACGGTCTTTTCTTTGAGGAGTGTGGGGTTCAAACATTGCTCCACCTAAATGGCTATACCGTTGGATTGAGATTAATCTAAAAGTTTTAAATATACAAGCGTGTAAGCAACAATACGGTAATATTTAGATTTTGCTATTGTCGCTGCACAGGAATTTCTTAATGGGAGCTTCCTAGATAATTCGCTACACGGAAAAAATAGTTGCTATTTTGTATCCACAAGCTTGGTAGAATGCAGCATTGACGATCAAAATACATTAGCCATGACTGCTGAAACGAACGAAGTTAAGCAAACAACCAAGGGTGCTGATGCTGTTGATGAAGCGATCGCACAAGGAATTGATTTTGACGGTTCTCCTATTCCTTCTGCCAAACTGGAGCTTTATCACAAAGTCATGGCACTAGAAGCAAATAGACAACGCAGTGGTGTCAGTAATACCATGCGATCGCGCATCGTGCGGATTGGGGCAAAACACATTCCGCAAGCGGAACTTGACAAAATGCTGGTAGATGCTGGTTTTGCACCTTTAAAAGAGAAAGAAGTTGCCTTTTTCTACGGCGGCAAGTAGGCAACAAATTCGGCAGTCGATTTTGTAGCGGACGAATTAACCGTAAATAACTACGGTTAATTCAGCTATTATATATATTTTATCTGTTGGCGGAGTTGCTTTTTGCCTTTTTGACTAGTTATTCCAGAAATCTGTGACATCGTACCCTAATTCTGCAAGCATTTGCCGTAGTAAAGGTAAACTTAGCCCAATCACATTACTATGACAACCTTCTATTTTTTCTACGAATAGACTACCGTAACCTTCTAAAGCAAAAGCACCGGCACATTTGAGTGGTTCGCCCGTGGCAATGTAGGCATCAATAGCGCGATCGCTCATCGGTGCAAAGTAAACTCTCGTGACTTGACATTTAACCAGAGTGCGATTTTGAGATAGATCAATTAAAGTATGACCTGTATATAAATCGCCAAAATGGTTTTGCATCACCTGCCAGCGCTGACGAGCTTCACCAGCGTCTTTTGGTTTGCCGTGAATCTCATTATTAAGAGCTAAAACGGAGTCACAACCCATGATCAAAGCAGAATTAAATTGAGGTGTTACAGTTTGGGCTTTGCATTGGGCTAAAGTTTGCACCAATTGTGCCGGATCTTTAAGTTGTGCTTGCGACTCATCAAAATTACTAGGGCAAACTATCGGCTCAATACCAACAGTTTGTAGCAAGCGTCGTCGCGCTGGAGAAGCTGAGGCGAGAACGAATTTTGTTATGCCCATAGACTAGGAACTACTAACCACTAAATACTGTACGGGCGAGTTTAGAAGATAAATTATCAGTTTGAATGGCAAGATTATCAGCAAAACCCGCACGGCAGTCGCTACAACCGGGGGAACCTGACGCCAGGTGCACTCGACGCGCTTAACCCGACGCCAGGTGCTGGCTCCCCTACTAACCACTATCCATTATCAGTTAACAATTAGCTATTAGCCATTAACCACTAACTCTTAATTAATATACAGAGAAAGAATCAACAGATTCTTGAATCATGCCTTTTACTTTCCGCCAGCGTTTTTCTGGAATAGAGGCATTGAAAGTAAAAAGTTTACCTCTACTAGTGGCAACGCTAGCTAGGTTATGCCGTTGTTGTTTGTTGGGGAGGGTGATCAGATATTCTAATATGTAGTAAGTATTACCGTTTAACTCTCGTTGCTCGGCATTAACTAATTCTGCTTGACGACCAGAACCTTCAGGAGCAAGGGCATTTTTCCCCAATTTATATCCTACATCTGTTGGTGTCCCCAATTCTATCAAAGTTTTACCTTGTGGTACTGGACTAATGACAACAGAGGCATTTTCACTAAACTCTATTAAATCGTGGAAGACTACATCAGGGCCGTTGGCAACTTTAACTTGAACCCAGCCGTTAGGATATGAGAATTGATAGCCATCAGTAGTGTCTACGTAGTCTCTAAGCGCTGCTGCGGCTGCGGTACTGTAATTAGTTAAGCTAAAAGTTAACACTAATAAAAAAATAATTGCAATTTTTTTCCACATTGGTTTTAATTCCTTTAGGCTGGAAGCAATACAAAGCAAGCGTAATTTTTCGTTTATCATTGTCCCACGGATGCTGACAACTTACGAACTGCGCTGGTTTTACCCTGGTAAAGCACCAGAAGATATTCAATTGTGGTTTGAGCAAAATTGTCTTGTTCAGCCGTTACAAACTCCAGAAACAAGGGAAGATATATATCTTTACTCTCCCGAATCTAAGTTCCTGGGCATTAAACTGCGGCAAGAAAGATTAGAAGTCAAATGGCGTAAAGCAGAATTAGGCACACTAAATTTTAGTAGCTCCGTAGAAGGCAAAGTAGAAAAATGGGGTAAGTGGTTGTGTTGCGATTCAAAACAAGAAGGTTTTGAGTTAGAGCAGGTTGTAAATAACCCTGTCTGGGTAAGCGTTCAAAAAGTTCGTTACTCTCAACTTTATCAAGTCTTACCTGAGTTTTCGCTAGAACCTGTTTCCGATCATGAAAATATTGATAATGGTTGCAGGGTTGAACTTACTCATCTGATGATTCAAGAGAGCGCGTGGTGGAGCCTTGGGTTTGAAGCTTTTGGTGATGATAGCCGTTTGATGGATAATCTGCAAATCACAGCCCACAGAGCATTCAATAGTGAATGCGGCTCCAAGTTTCTTGCTGATGATTCCTATGCTTATCCGAGTTGGTTAGCGCTAGTTTATGGTGAATAGTACCTACAGTGAGAGCGAGAATTAGACTATATGACTTTTAGACGACTTTGCGATCGCCTATCTCTACTTTTATACAGATTTTCCAAAAGGGGGAATTAGCTACATTGGCAGGTATAAGACTTATTGATTGTGTGTATCTTCCCACTTATGCAGCTGAAGCTTCAAAAACAAATTATTAAAGAAGTTAAAGCGGCACACGTTATCAATCCCATTGAATCAGCAGAATTAGTAGGGCTACATATTGATGTCAGCGATCGCCGAAGAGCAAAAATTGTCAAAAGCTGTCAAGATATTCCCGGACAAGAGTTATTTCAGTATCTTGATGATGATAGATATCGGAAAGCGAACAGCTCTGGTGATGTGAATGATTATCTACGCAAAATCACAGGTTTGGATTTCACCGCTAAAGTTTTCGTACCTGTTTCGATACTGTTTTAGTTTAGTAGCACAATAATTATATAATTTAGGGCAATTTACCTCACCGACAGTGGCTAAGAAAAACATCACCCAGGTAATTAAAAACATAGCTTAAGAATTAGACAATCGTCCGGAAAATTGTAGGAAATATTATATTTATTTAGCCATTCTTGAATCATATATAGACGACTCTTTTTTGGCTATATTGGAACAATAACTAGAGACAAGACAAGACATATTAAATTTATACTTACATTCAAAAGAACGAGTATTATGTAAAACAATAAAATATTATTTATTAATAGAGAATAATTAATATTTTTTCAATAATTAATTTTCTAGTATCTATTGACAGAGACATTCTATTCTATACCTTATTACAGATACACTTCCTGTTGACTAGCACTTAAATTAAATAGAAAGTTTATAAATAAAATAAACTCATGTCACAAGAACGAAACCTTGAAGAAAATTTACTATCCCAAGCAGCAGAAAATACATTATCCAGCCAGTTAGATGAAGCAGAAACAATAGAAGTAGACGTACAAACAGATTTGCTAAAAATAATTCAAGGACAAGCAGATGCTGTTTCTTTATCTGGAGAAGGGCTGGAAATACAAGGTATTCGCATACAAGAAATAGAGGTACAAACAGATAAAATTGCTATCAATCCTCTTAGCGCGATTTTCGGTCAAATTGAACTGAATCAACCCGTCAATACCACTGCTCGCATCATACTTACAGAAGCAGATATTAACCATGCGCTTACTTCAGAATCTATTCGCAGCAAAATTCAAAACTTTGATTTAAATGTAGACGGTGAAATTATCAGTTTAAAACCACAAAAAATACAAATTGGTTTACCTGATGATGGCAAAATCAAATTTCATGGAACAGTACTAATAAAAGAAAAGCGTCATACTCGCCAGATAGCGTTTACAGCAGTGGTTAGCCCACGTACTATAGACAAACCTATCCTAATAGAAAGTTTCAATTGCGACCAGGGAGAAGGTATTTCTCTTGATATGATTGTGTCCTTAATGAACAAAGTCAAAGAACTGGTTAACTTACCATATTTTGAGTTTGATAATACGAAATTTCGTTTGATAAACATGGAAGTAAGAAAGGGTAATATGATACTTTTGGTAGAAGCTAATGTGAAACGAATTCCTACGCTATAAAAAGTATTTATTGATTGCTGTGACAACAATGGAATCAAATAAACAATTTAACATTTAATCATCACTTTAGTTAGCTTTTTGCTGATAATGTGGAGTTTATTAATTATCAAACTCCAATATATACGATCTATATTTTATTTTGACATAGACGTAGGGTGCGTTACGCTTCGCTAACGTACCTTCCAAGGTCTTGGTGCGTTATGAACTCTGTTCTAACGCACCCTACATATACTATATATGCTTAGATTTTTTCAAATTCCGCTCTTGCTTAGGTAAAGCCCTTCTTGTTTGTACTTATCGCAGGATAGGTAGCTACTGTGCGTCTACTGTCATCTATCCTCTGCTTTTAATTTATTAAGAGAGTTATTAAGTTTTTATAACTGATGAGTGATGTTGTAATTTTAACGGACTTCTAAGATTAGAAAAGCATTTATTTCCACAATTGCCACTATGCAAGAGTACGATGTTGTGATTATTGGTGCAGGACACAATGGATTAGTTTGTGCTGCCTACTTACTAAAAGCAGGATATAGTGTTCTACTATTGGAAAAGCGTTCTGTTCCTGGAGGTGCGGCAACTACCGAAGAATGCTTACCTCAAGAAGCACCGGGATTTAAATTTAACTTGTGTGCTATTGACCACGAATTTATTCACCTTGGGCCAGTAGTTCAAGAGTTAGAATTGGAAAAATATGGTTTGGAATATCTCGAATGTGATCCAGTAGTATTTTGCCCGCATCCAGATGGTAAATATTTTTTAGGTCATCAGTCTTTAGAAAAGACTTGTGCAGGAATCGCCCGTTACAATGAGCGTGATGCTAAAAAATACGCAGAGTTTACCGATTATTGGCAACGGGCATTGGGTGCGATGATTCCTATGTTCAACGCACCACCAAAGTCAGTCTTAGACATTTTAGGTAATTACGACGTCACCAAAATCAAAGATTTATTCTCGGTAATAGGTTCTCCTAACAAGACACTGGACTTTGTTCGCAATATGTTAACCAGTGCAGAGGATCTTCTTAACGAGTGGTTTGATGAAGAATTCCTCAAAGCACCTCTAGCAAGACTGGCTTCTGAACTTGGTGCGCCACCTTCGCAAAAAACCATTGCTATTGGTGCGATAATGATGGCGATGCGTCACAACCCTGGTATGGCAAGACCTCGTGGTGGTACTGGGGCTTTAGTGCAAGCTTTGGTAAATTTAGTGACAAGTAAAGGCGGTGTTATCTTAACTGATCAGCACGTGAGTAAAGTTTTGATTGATAATGGACGTGCTGTTGGTGTGCGGGTGGCAAATGGTAAAGAATACAGAGCTAAATATGGTGTTATTTCTAATATTGATGCCAAGCGGGTATTCTTGCAATTGATGGATAAAGGTGATGTTGATGCAGTTGATGCAGAGTTGCGGGAAAGATTAGAACGCCGCATTGTTAATAACAATGAAACCATTCTCAAGATAGACTTGGCTTTAAATGAAGTGCCGCGTTTTGAACGCTACGAACATAGAAATGAGTATTTAATCGGCTCTGTTTTAATTGCAGATTCGGTTGCTCACGTAGAACAAGCCCACAGCAAATGTACCTTAGGAGAGATTCCCGATTCTGATCCGTCAATGTATGTGGTGGTGCCAACTGTGTTAGATCCGTCGATGGCACCTCCAGGCAAACATACAGTGTGGATTGAATTTTTCTCTCCTTATCAAATAGCTGGTGCAGAAGGTACAGGTTTGAATGGTACTGGTTGGACAGACGAACTGAAAAATAAAGTTGCTGATAGGGTAGTAGATAAGTTAGCAGAGTATGCACCAAATTTAAAAAATTCAATTATCGCCCGTCGTGTCGAAAGTCCGGCAGAATTGGGAGAAAGACTGGGTGCATATAAGGGAAACTACTACCACGTTGACATGACTCTGGATCAGATGGTGTTTTTCCGTCCCTTACCAGAAATCGCTAACTACAAAACACCAATTGAGAATTTATTCTTGACTGGTGCGGGGACACATCCAGGTGGCTCTATTTCTGGAATGCCAGGACGTAATTGTGCGCGGGTATTTTTACAGAGTAAGCATCCCATTGCTCAGACTTTGAAAGATGCACGCGACTCAATCAAGTCAACGGTTGAGTCTGTATTTGGGATGAATAAGTAACCAAGATTTTGGAGTTGCCCGCAGACTAGAAGTCTGGGACTATACAAACAAAGGCTGCCTACGCAGTCTTAACTAACTCGTTCCCAGCCCCAGGCTGGGAATGAAGTATTTTAGCATCCTGCTATAGATTGACAATAGACAATAATTAAATAAAAGAAATGCCGAATATGTGATTATAACTAGCGAAAGAGTTTTGTTTCCTACTCACTTTCTAACATCGGGAAAGATACACACATTTCCCAAATTGCAACTATGGAAGCGTATGACGTTGTAATTATTGGTGCTGGACATAATGGTTTAGTTTGCGCCGCCTATCTCCTCAATGCTGGTTATAGCGTCTTGCTTTTGGAAGCGCGATCGCTACCTGGTGGTGGTGCCACAACTGAAGAACTTTTGCCGAAAGAAGCACCTGGATTTAAGTTCAATCCTTGCGCAATTAATCACTTATTTATTTTCTTAGGTTCAGTCATTCAAGAATTAGAATTACACAAGTATGGCTTAGAATATCTTTTCTGCGATCCAGTTGTTTTTTGTCCCCACCCAGATGGGAAGTATTTCTTAGCTCATAAATCTGTTGAAAAAACTTGTGCAGAAATTGCCCGTTACAGTCAACGCGATGCTCATAAATATGCTGAATATATTGACTTTTGGCAGCGCTTTGTGACAGGAATTACTCCCTTTTTCAATGCACCACCTAAATCTATCGTTGATGCTGCTGGAAATTACAACCTCAAAAATCTCCAAGATTTGTTTTCGATAGTGGGCGGTACTAACACAACTCTAGATTTAATTCGTACCTTACTCAGCAGTGCAACTGATAATATCAACGAGTATTTTGATTCTGAATTTCTTAAAGCACCCCTGGCTCGATTATCGGCGGAACTAAGTTCGCCTCCTTCGCAAAAAGCCATGTCCTTTGGAGCGATGATGTTGGCACTGCGCCATCATCCTGGTATGGCACGCCCTCGTGGTGGTTCTGGCGCACTCACCGATGCTTTAGTAAATTGTGTCAAAAGCCAAGGTGGTGCAATCCTAACTAACCAAAATGTAGAGAAAATATTAGTTGATGATGGTAAAGCTGTTGGTGTGAGAGTTACTGGCAACAAAGAATATCGCGCTACAAAAGGTGTAATTTCTAATATTGATGCCAAACGATTGTTTTTGCAATTAGTGGATAGTGAGGATGTAGATAGCAGCGATCGCAATTTACGAGAAAGATTAGAACGCCGTATTGTCAACAATAACGAAACAATTCTTAAAATTGATTGTGCCTTATCTGAACCACTGCACTTTGAGTATCATCAACATAAAGACGAGTATTTAATCGGTTCTATTCTGATTGCCGATTCTGTCAATCATGTAGAACAAGCTCACAGTGAAATTAGTTTGGGAAAAATTCCCGATGATAATCCTTCAATGTACTTAGTAATGCCTACTGGACTCGACCCTTCAATGGCTCCTCAAGGCAAGCATACATTATGGATAGAGTTTTTTGCCCCTTATCAAATAGCTGGTGCAGAAGGAACAGGATTAAAAGGTACAGGTTGGACAAATGATCTGAAAAATAAAGTTGCAGACAAAGTTTTAGATAAACTAGCCCAGTATTCGCCCAATCTCAAACATTCTATCATTGCTCGTCATGTTGAAAGTCCTGCTGAGTTAGGAGAACGTTTGGGAAGTTACAAGGGGAATTACTACCACATCGACATGACTTTGGAACAGATGATGTGCTTTCGTCCGTTGCCAGAATTGGCCAATTATACAACTCCAATTGAAAATTTGTATCTTACTGGTGCAGGAACTCATCCAGGTGGTTCAATTTCTGGA
This sequence comes from Chlorogloeopsis sp. ULAP01, assembly GCF_030381805.1. Lineage (NCBI taxonomy): Bacteria > Bacillati > Cyanobacteriota > Cyanophyceae > Nostocales > Chlorogloeopsidaceae > Chlorogloeopsis > Chlorogloeopsis sp. ULAP01. The sequence continues at coordinate 80,107 of NZ_JAUDRH010000023.1, read as the reverse complement.
ATGCCAGGGCGCAATTGTGCGCGGGTATTTTTGCATCACCAGAAACCTTTAGCACAGACACTAAAAGAAGCAGGTAGTTCCATTAAATCTGCGATTGGATCTGTTTTTCAAGGTGAATGATGTTTAAAGCCTATATAGAGGCGGTAGTCGCATCGAACTCCTAGTCTCTACGCCTGAAACTACTATTTACTAAACGTGCAACCCCAAAAGTCTTATTTTTTAAATTAACCACGTCATACTTACTAGCGATGACAATCATAAGGGAAAATTGATGTAATAAAGCTGCTGTTGGCAATGCTGGAGAAATGACAGATCGGGTTTTAATTCTTGGAGGAAGGGGGCGGATCGGTAGTAGTGTTGCTCAGGATTTAGTCACCCATACACAGGCAGAAGTAATTATAACTGGACGCACTCCTACAACTGGGCTACAAGCAGGCTTGCAACTCGGTTCACAAGTGCAATTTTTAGTATTGGACTTGGCTGATGTGGAAAAATTAGAGGAGGTGATCACTTCTTCTAACTTAGTCATTCACTGTGCGGGGCCATTTCATCACCGAGATGCTAATGTTTTGAAAATATGTATTGCAAAAGGCGTTAATTATATAGATGTCAGCGACCATCGTTCTTTTACTAGCAAGGCTCTAGAATATCATGAGCAAGCTACTGCTGCGGGTGTGACGGCTGTGGTTAATACAGGGATTTTTCCCGGTATTTCTAATAGTATGGTTCGTCATGATGTAGAGCAATTTGAGACACCAGAAAAGATTCATTTGAGTTATTTGGTGTCTGGTTCTGGTGGTGCTGGGATCACAGTCATGCGGACAACGTTTTTAGGTTTACAAAATCCTTTTGAAGCTTGGATAGATGGTAAATGGCAAACAGTAAAACCTTACAGCGAGCGCGAAGCTGTTAATTTCCCATCTCCCTACGGACGTAGTGGAGTTTATTGGTTTGATATGCCCGAAACCTTCACTCTACCCCACGCTTTCCCAGAAGTTAAAACCGTCATTACCAAATTTGGTTCTGTTCCTGATTTTTATAATCATCTCACTTGGATAGCGGCTCATGTTTTTCCTAAATCGTGGATCAAAAATCATAAAGGTGTAGAATTTTTGTCTCATGTCAGCCATTTTATGACTGATGTTAGCGATCGCTTCACGGGTATTGGGGTAGCAGTTCGTTCGGAAGTTACAGGACAAAAAGATGGTAAAAAATCCGTTTATTGTTCAACTTTAATCCATAAAAATACTGCTGCTGCTGCTGGTTGTGGTACTGGCAGTCTCGGTCAATTGCTACTAGAAGGTAAACTTAAAAAACCAGGAGTTTGGCCGGTTGAAGAAGTACTGTCAACAGATTTGTTTACAGAAGTAATGGAAAGTCGGGGTATAACAATTCACCAAGGTTGGATAGAAAAGTTTGGCGAGCAATAATTAAAAATCTTGTACTCATTCTATATTTAAAACAAATCGACCACAGATAAATACTGATAAACACCGATAAAATTTGTGTCCATCTGTGGTTGTAATTAATATAGAACCTAATTTTTCTCTTGACAGCCATTTTCAGATGAATAGACCAGACAATACTGTCAGGGCGGGTTTTGTTTCAATCTATAGTTCAAACCGAAAGGATATCTGCTAAACCCACCTCTACAAAAAATTGTGGTTCAAATAAATGAAATTTGCTGTAATCAGGGCGATCGCACACGTAAAATAAATATCTGTAAGGAACAAGAAGATAGCTAGGTAGTCAACTATTATGTTCTCGCAAGCTGAGTTTCTTCAGTACGCCCAATGGTCGGGTATTGCTACGTTGGTATTTGCTGCCGTAGCTGTCTTGGGTTTTATTTTAAAATGGGGTTTCCGCTTTCGGCTTGTAGGTACGACAGGTTTTATGTTGGTGCTAACAGCTGGTTTATTTGCTCTCTCGCTAGCTCCTTTAACTCGTACCGTGATCCCCGGTGCAGTGCGATACAGTCTTGTTTATGACAATGGAGCAACACAAGCAGTAATTACCATATCTCCCCAAATTACACCGACAGAACTAGAAGCAACTTTACGCCAAGCAGCCAGTGATTTATATTCTTATGGACGCTTAGGTAAACCAGGAGAAAATTTTTTGACGATTCGCGCCCGTACTGTTCTCCATCCAGAGCCAGGTACGTCTGTACCATTCTACTTGGGACAGGTGAGGCGATCGCTCGCTACTCGTGAAGATCCACAAATGGCAATTGAAGTTTATCAAGATAAATTTGCCCAATTGCCAAAGGTTAACACGTGAAGAGGACACGGGAACAAAGAGACACGGGGACACGGGGATAAGGAGACAAGGGAGTTAAGGAAGTTGAGGGAGTGATAGGAGTAAATTCTTCCCTGTCTTCCCCATCTTCCCCATCTTCACCCATCTCCCACTTTTCCACTCTCCGCGTCTCCCCCTCTCCGCGTCTTCACCAGCGCCTAACGCGGAATTCTACTCAAGGCACGCCAGGTACTTTCATCAACAATACCTGTATTAGGTAAGTTATGACGTCTTTGCCAGCTTTGCAAGGCTGCTTCTGTTAGCTCTCCAAAGTCACCGTCAACATATCCGACATAATCTTGCGTTGATTTCAATAAACGCTGCAACCTCTTCACTAAATCTCCTTTGCAGCCTTTTCCTAATTCTGGCAGCCCCACAGGCATACCCATATACAAAGCGTGCCAAGTTTTTTCTGAAACAATACCATCTTCTGCTAAAAAAACCCGGCGTTGGTATTCTTTTACGCTTCCTTCTGTAACTTTATCAAAGTTGCCGTCAATAACTCCTGTGTAAATACCCCACCTAGTTAAAAGCTTTTGTAACTCTTCCACCACCTCACCTTTGGAACCTAGCCGCAGCTCTGGTTTGTTAAACTGTGCCTGTGCTATCTCAGGCACGGTGTTGCTGCTATCACTTGTCCATTGCATATTCCTACTCCTTAGGAGCGGTGTTTATTGCTTCTAGTCTAGTTTTGAAATACTGAATCTGACATCAGCAAGCAGAATGATTTAATAAGTAAAGCCCCCAATATCAAGATTCTATAATTTATTTTGTGTTAGGCAATACATTATTTATTATTTTTTGGTTAAGATATTAGTCTAGTTATGCAACTATTAAAATCAAACTGAGCTGTTGTGAGGGTTATTAGGAAAAAGTTTGCCAAAATACCTGGAAATGATACGTTAATTAATTAGTTATATGCCTAATCAATTTACGGAAAAGTTGTCTACTCAAACTCCTACTAGTTTACTTCCGCTCACGGTAGCACCAGCAAAAGTTATCCGTGGCTCTCAAATTTTAACGCAGGTATCTGATGCAATTGCTCGCTTGGGTAGCCGTCCTCTAATTGTGGGAGGCGATCGCACATTAAAAGTCACCCAATCCTATTTGCAGCCAGTTTTGGAACGGCAGCAGTTACAATATGCCCAAGCATCTTATACTCCTAATTGTAGTGAGGCTAGCCTCAAAGCTTTACGTCAGGCGGCAAAAGAACATAAAGCCGATGTCATTATCGGCGTGGGTGGCGGGAAAGCACTGGATACAGCTAAATTACTTGCCCAGCAGTTGCAAATACCAGTGGTGACAATCCCAACTTCAGCAGCTACCTGTGCCGCTTGGACTGCTCTCTCAAATGTGTATTCTGATGAGGGAGCATTTTTGTATGATGTAGCGTTAGATCGTTGTCCCGATTTACTAATCCTTGACTACGATCTGATTCAAACTGCGCCACAACGGACTTTAGTTGCAGGTATTGGAGATGCGATCGCCAAATGGTACGAAGCCTCGGTTAGTAGCGGACATTCGGAACAAACATTAATAATTGCTGCTGTGCAACAGGCACGAATCTTGCGCGATATCCTTTTCCAAAAATCTGCTGCTGCCGTGCAACAAGCTGGAAGCGAAGTTTGGCGAGAAGTTGTAGACGCTACTGTGTTACTAGCAGGGGTAATTGGTGGTATTGGTGGTGCTCAGTGTCGTACCGTTGCTGCCCACGCCGTACACAATGGATTAACGCACATTTGTGGAAGTGGCAGCATTCATGGTGAAAAAGTTGCCTATGGGATCTTGGTACAACTGCGTTTAGAAGAAATGATTCAAGGCAATCAGCTAGCAGCATCTGCTAGACAACAGTTGTTGAAATTCTACGCAGAAATTGGACTACCACAAAAATTGAGCGATTTAGGTTTGGGTAATATCACTCTAAGTGAACTGCAAACCGCCGCGGAAATTGCTCTAGCTCCTCACTCTGATATCCACAGACTACCGTTTCAGGTTGCTCTGGAACAGTTGATGGCAGCAATGGTTTCTACCACTGCACCAGTAGAAGGAAATCGCAACCAGTTGGGTTTAACACCTGCTGTGAAAGAAGAAATACAGCAATGATGAATTAATTATGAATGCTAAATGATGAAGTATCTTCATCATCTATCGACATCTCATAATTCGTAATTTTCCCATTTCATAATTCATAATTCATAATTTTCCGATGAACTTGGATTGGATCGCCCCGGCTGAACGCATAAAAAAACTACCTGCCTATCCATTTGCCCGCTTGGATGAACTTAAACATAAAGCGCGGGAGCAAGGATTGGATTTAATCGATTTGGGTATGGGTAACCCCGATGGGGCGACACCACAGCCAGTAATTGAAGCCGCAATCAAAGCTTTACAAAATCCTGCTAATCATGGCTACCCTCCCTTTGAAGGAACAGCTAGTTTCCGCCATGCCGTTACCAGTTGGTATCATCGTCGCTATGGAGTAGTTTTAGATCCAGATAGCGAAGCTCTGCCACTATTGGGTTCTAAGGAAGGATTAGGACATTTAGCACTGGCATATATTAATCCTGGTGATGTGGTTTTAGTACCCTCTCCATCCTATCCGGTTCATTTTCGCGGCCCTTTAATTGCTGGAGGAAATGTCTACAGTTTAATTTTAAAACCAGAAAATAACTGGTTAATTGATTTAGCACAGATTCCTGATGCTGTTGCCGAACAAGCAAAAATTCTTTATTTTAACTATCCCAGCAATCCTACTGCTGCTACTGCACCCCGCGAATTTTTTGAAGAAATTGTTGCTTTTGCTAAAAAATATGAAATCTTGCTGGTGCATGATTTATGTTACGCCGAATTAGCTTTTGATGGTTATCAACCAACAAGCTTGCTGGAAATTCCTGGCGCGAAAGATATTGGCGTAGAGTTCCACACCATGTCCAAAACTTATAATATGGCTGGTTGGCGGGTTGGGTTTGTGGTTGGCAACCGTCATATTATTCAGGGTTTACGGACACTGAAAACAAATCTAGATTACGGTATTTTTGCAGCTTTACAAGCAGCAGCAGAAACTGCTTTGCAACTACCAGATTCTTATTTACAGGAAGTCCAAACTCGCTACTGCACTCGCCGTGATTTTCTTATTCAAGGGCTGGCACAGTTGGGTTGGAATATTCCCACAACTAAGGCAACGATGTATTTGTGGGTTCCTTGTTCTGTAGGTATGAGTTCCACAGATTTTGCCCTTTGGGTATTGCAGCAAACGGGTGTAGTCGTCACTCCAGGTAATGCCTTTGGCGTTGGCGGTGAAGGATACGTGCGCATTAGTTTAATTGCAGATTGCGATCGCTTAGGCGAAGTTCTGCACAGATTTAAAAAAGCTGGTATCCGTTATCAAGCAGAAGCTGTTGTCTCTAGTTCACAATAGAGAAGACGTTTTTGTTATCTGCTTGTTTTGATGCAATCCTCCTCTGTTATCCCCAATGCGATCGCTGCTGGCTTTCATGCCTTATCTGAACCATTACGGATTAAGGTATTAGAATTGCTGCGAGAACGCGAACTGTGTGTATGTGACTTGTGCGATACATTGGGGGTAAGTCAATCAAAACTATCTTTTCACCTCAAAACTCTTAAAGAAGCTGGTTTAGTCATCGCCCGTCAGGAAGGACGTTGGATTTATTACAGCCTGAATGCACCTCAGTTTGTTGTGCTTGAGCAGTATCTAGCGGAATACCGTCGCTTGAGCAACATCTTACCAGCCCGCCCATGTCAAGATTCATGATATATCAATTTTTTTTGATGTATTTTTGTAAAAATTTAGTTTATTTGTATTTGACAAATCAACTTTTTTTGAAATGATAGAAGCATAACTACTATACACACCATGAGGTGATGTCAGTGAGCGCAGCACCAAAGAAATTAGCTCTTGCGCTTGGGGTATTGGTATTGGCAACTAATTGCGCAACAAACTCCAACACATCTACACAAACTCAGCAGCCACAAAAGGTAACTGAAGTCAGTAATGCCGAAACGGTTAAAACTGTAAATGTTGATGGTTCGAGTACTGTTTATCCCATTACGCAGGCGATCGCTAAAGAATTTCAAACAAATTCTCAAAATAAATCTAACCAAGCCCAGGTTAAAGTTAACTTTTCTGGTACTAGTGGTGGGTTTGAAAAATTCTGTACCGGGCAAACCGATATAAGTAATGCTTCACGACCGATTTTAAAGGCGGAGATGGATAAATGTAACAAAAACAACGTTAGATTTATTGAACTTCCAGTTGCCTTTGATGCTCTTACGATTGCCGTTCACCCACAAAACAATTGGGCGCAAGACATTACGATCGCCGAATTAAAAAAAATATGGGAACCCGCAGCCCAAAATAAAATTACCCGTTGGAACCAGGTACGTGCAACTTGGCCTGATCGTCCACTAAAACTGTATGGCGCTGGAGATAAATCTGGTACATTTGACTACTTCACAGAAGCAGTCGTTGGTAAACCTGGAGATAGCCGCACCGACTACACAGCTAGTGAAGATGATGAAGTATTGGTAGATGGTATCAGTAAAGATCCGAATGCCTTGGGTTACTTCGGTTTTGCTTACTTTGAAGAAAACCAAAATAAATTAAAAGCATTAGCTGTTAACAACGGGCAAGGAGCTGTCTCGCCATCGCGGCAAACAGTAGAAAAAAATACTTATCAGCCTTTTTCTCGACCATTATTTATCTATGTAAATGCTCAATCTGCTCAAAATAAACCAGCCGTCAAACATTTTGTTGATTTCTATATTGAGAACGCACCAAAGATAGTAAGTTCCATAGGCTACGTACCTTTAACAGAAGAAGGTTATCACCTCGCTAAAGTTCACTTCAATAGAGGCAAAGTAGGAACAGTTTTTGAAGGAGAAGCACAGATAAACCTGACTCTTGGAGAGTTGTTACGCAAACAAGCAAAATTTTAGCGATTGGCTATGCAAAAAAATCATTCGCAAACCAACACAGTTAGGGTGCAAGCTGGCAGTAAGCTGAGTTTTTTTGAAAGATACCTTACCCTGTGGGTGTTTTTGTGTATTTTGGTAGGCATTGCACTAGGTAGATTATTCCCTGGAGTTGCGGTGGCACTAGATGCAATGAGTGTGTATCAAGTGTCTATTCCAATCGCAGTCTGTTTATTTTTCATGATGTACCCAATCATGGTGAAGATTGACTTCACCCAAGCTGCGAATGCGATCCGCGCCCCTAAACCCGTGATTCTTACTTTAGTAGTGAACTGGTTAATTAAGCCATTTACGATGGTGGCTTTTGCTCAGTTTTTCTTAGGGTGGTTATTTCGCCCTTTGATTGCTGGCAGCGAAATCATTCGCGGTGCTGAAGTGACACTAGCTAATTCCTACATTGCAGGTGCTATTTTGCTGGGAATTGCACCTTGTACTGCAATGGTGCTGATGTGGGGATATCTTTCCTACGGCAACCAAGGACACACTTTGGTAATGGTGGCAGTAAATTCTCTGGCGATGCTGTTTTTGTATGCACCGTTGGGTAGATGGTTGCTAGCGGCGAATGATTTAACAGTACCTTGGCAAACAATTGTTTTGTCAGTGCTGATTTATGTCGGGTTACCTTTAGTGGCGGGAATGTACAGCCGTTACTGGATTTTCAAACACAAAGGTAGAGAGTGGTTTGAAAGGCGATTTTTGAAGTATCTAAGTCCAGTTGCCATTACCGCCCTATTGTTGACTTTGGTGCTGCTATTTGCATTCAAGGGTGAACTAATAGTTAGCAATCCCTTGCATATTTTGTTAATTGCTGTGCCGTTGTTTATCCAAACTAATTTTATTTTCTTGATTAGTTATGTCGCAGCATTGGAGTTGAATCTGTCTTATGAAGATGCCGCACCTGCTGCTTTAATTGGAGCTAGCAATCATTTTGAAGTTGCGATCGCTACTGCTGTAATGCTATTTGGCTTAAATTCGGGTGCAGCACTTGCCACAGTAGTAGGGGTTTTAATTGAAGTGCCAGTCATGTTGATGCTGGTTGAGTTTTGTAAGCGCACGGCAGCTTGGTTTCCACGGGAGCCAGAAAAAGCGACTTTAAGAGATCCGCGCTGTATTAATTCATTCAAGTAAATCTTATCTAAAATTATCTCGTATTCATTGTTTACTGCAAAATTTCTACTGCTCCAGGGCTTACGCAAAGACTCTCTCAAACTCTTATTTCTTTGTGTCCTTTGTGGTTTATTTTTCGTTACTGCTGCAAAATTTCTACCGCTCGTGTAACACCATCTTCCGAACAGATTTTTTCGCTGATCACAATGGCGCGATCGCACTTTGTCAGAACAGCAAATTAATGCGTCTGCGTAGGCAGAGCCAAAGCATTTCGCAAAGCTTCTATTCGCTCAGGCACCAAACGATAGAAAATCCAGGTGCCACGTCGTTCTTTTTGTAATAAACCCGCTTCGTACAGTACCTTCAAATGATGACTGACAGTAGGCTGAGATAGTCCTAAAGGCTCTGTTAACTGACAAACGCAGGCTTCTTTTGCGGGTTGAGCAGCGATCAAACTGAGTACCTGCAATCGGGCAGGCTCTCCTAAAACTTTAAATATCGCTGCCATTTGCGCTGCTTGCTCGGAATCAATTGCTCCTGAAAGCAGCGACGGACAACAACTGGAAATTTGTTGAGTTAATTTCATATTTATATATTGACATTCATCAATATGTTCTGGCAATATATTGATAGAGGCAAATATTGACAAGTGTCAATATTAGTAAAAAAAGGAGCAAAATGATATGGCTACTCTGAAAACTCATGTGGCTTTGAAAGTTACAAATCTAGAAAAGTCGATTGAATTCTATCAAGCGATGTTTGGCGTAGAACCGATGAAACATAAAGTTGACTATGCCAAGTTTGATATTGCCAGCCCACCCTTAAATCTGACGCTCAACTTGACTACAAGTGTGGTTTCTGGGGGTGCATTGTCTCACTTAGGCGTGCAGGTTGAGAGTACAGAAGATGTAAAGGCTGCGACTAAGCGGTTTGGGGATGCAGGCTTGAATATATTTACAGAGGAAAATACCGATTGCTGTTATGCCTTGCAAGACAAGGTATGGGTAACAGATCCAGATGGGAATAAATGGGAAGTGTTTGTAGTGAAAGTTGCAGATACAACACCTGAGCAAAATCTGAGTACTACAGTTAATTCTGATGATGCTAGTGCAGTTGCCACAGCTTTGAAAAAACCGTGTTGTGCGTAAACTACCCTTAGCTCGACATGGGGACTTTTCGGTGGTTGTGTGAAACGCTGAACATAAAAGCCTGCGAATACATAAAGCAGGCTTTTTTATTACTGTATTTTAGACTAAGAAGCACTATTAATCCCCGCGTCCTCAATCCCCGTCTCCACCTTTCCATGCGATCGCCTTTGTTGGTTGAGGATCGGGTAGCTTGAGTGATACTAATCCTGCTGCCAATACAAAAAACATAGAAGTCCACAGACAGCCGACAAGCCCAAATAGCTGATAAATTAAGCCTGATAAGACTGTGCCGATTAATCTTCCACCAGAGTTAGCCATGTAGTAAAAGCCTACATTCAGCGCCACTTTGTCATCATCGGTGAACGCTAACACCAAATAAGAATGAACAGCAGAATTGAAAGCAAAGACAATACCAAAGATAATTAACCCAACAACAATCACGGTATTAGGGGGTGCACCTAACTGTAAAGCCAGAGCCATCACAGCTGGAACTACAGTTAAAGTAAATGTCCAAAACTGAATCGTTTTCGCTTGAGGAGAACGATTAGAACCAAAACGTTGGATTAAAGTAGGAGCCAAAAATTGAATCACGCCGTAACCAATCACCCAGCAAGCTAGAAATCCTCCTACCTCATAGAAAGACCAGTTTAAAACACTCCGCAGAAAAACAGGTAATCCAACGACAAACCAAACATCCCTAGAACCAAATAGAAAGAAGCGAGCCGCAGAAAGAATATTAATTTCTCTGCTTTTAGAAAAGAGTTGGGTAAACTTGACTTTAGCTTTGATTTTGCCCATACCCTTTGGCAGCATTAACCCTGAGAACATCAACAGGAATAAGCCACCTGCCATAATCAACAGAGAATTTACAAAACCAACAGCAGCTAACAATGCACTACCAACAAAGAAGCCAACTCCTTTGAGAGCATTCTTAGAGCCTGTCAGCACTGCTACCCACTTAAACAAAGAAGACTGAGCATCTTGAGGTACAACTAAGCGGATGGCACTCTTAGAACTCATTTTGGTTAAGTCTTTGGCAATACCTGAGAAAGCCTGTGCCACCATCACATACAAAACTGCAATCCACTGCGCCCAATTTGGATTGAGCAGCGCCAGCATTACCAAAGCAAAAACTTGCAATCCTATTCCTGAATAAAGCGTCACCTTCAAACCCAACTGGGAACCAATCCAGCCACCTAAAAAGTTAGTGACAACTCCAAAAATCTCGTAAAACAAGAACAGAAAAGCGATTTGCAGAGGTGTATAACCGATGTTGTTGAAATAAAGCAACACTAACATCCGCAGAGCACCATCAGTGATAGTAAACCCCCAGTAAGCAAGTGTCACCAGCACGTAATTCTTTAAATTGGCACGTGAGGCAGTAGAAGTAGCCATAATAGAGAGTATTTACTGTGAAGAGTAAAGATTTAGAATTAATTCAAGCTCAGAGCAACCTTACGAGCTAATTCCATCATGCGATTGACATAACCCCACTCATTGTCATACCAAGCCAGGATTTTCACTTGGGTTTGGTCTATCACCATCGTGGAAAGCGCATCGACAATAGAAGAGCGAGGATCGTCTTTATAGTCCACAGAAACTAAAGGAAGTTCTTCGTAGCCTAAAATGCCTTGAAGTGAAGTTTGTGCAGCTGTCTTGAAAAGACTATTGATTTCTTCTATAGAAGTAGGTTTTGCGACTTCAAATACACAGTCAGTCAAGGAAGCATTTAGTAAGGGTACTCTCACAGCTAATCCATTTAACTTGCCGTTGAGTTCTGGGTAAATCAGTCCAATTGCTGTTGCAGAACCTGTTGTTGTTGGAATCAAAGATAAACTATTAGCCCTAGCTCGTCGTAAGTCTTTATGAGGCGCATCTACGACAGTTTGCGTGTTCGTTGCATCATGAATTGTAGTAATTAACCCATGACGAATACCCAATCCTTCATGAATTACTTTGACTATTGGAGCAAGGCAATTAGTGGTACAAGAAGCTGCTGTCAAAAGATGGTGTTCTTGTGGGTTATAGAGATAATCGTTTACACCCATGACAACATTCAAAGCACCTTGCTTGACTGGCGCAGCCACAATTACTTTTTTTACGCCTCGCTTGAAGTAAGGAGCAAGTGATTCTGGAGTTCGGAACTTGCCCGAACACTCTAATACCACATCCACACCAAATTCTTCCCAAGGTACTTCACCAGGAGTTGAATATTCACTAAAACTCAGATATTTTCCTTCGATGCAAATCTGATCTCCCTCTGCTTCTATATCCATTCCCCAACGTCCGTGAATCGAATCAAACTTGAGCAGATGGGCTGCTGTGACTGATCCACCTTTAATTTCGTTGATGTGAACAAATTCTATTTCTGGCCATCCCCAAGCAGCTCGCAAACCCAAGCGCCCCATTCTGCCAAAACCATTAATACCTACGCGAATCCTCATATTTATACTTCCGCTCAAAATTTGTAGGTGTATAAATATATCATTTCAAAAAAACTTGATTTGTCAACCCAATCACGGCTAAGATAATATACGTCACCCGTAACAAATTGTTTAGTTGCTGCTAGATTTCTGGCAGTAAAATGTTTGTGGTATGCAGTTTTTGATTGCAAATTATTTATTCAGATAATAAATTAATAATTGAAAGCCACAAGCATTCAATTACTAATATTAAATAAAATCATGAAAAGAGTCATGTTTGTTTGTAAGAGAAACTCCGGCCGCTCTCAAATGGCAGAAGGGTTTGCAAAGACATTGGGTGAGGGAAAAATTGCTGTTATGAGTTCTGGTTTAGAAGCTTCTCAAGTAGATCCGCTTGCTGTTCAAGTGATGTCAGAAGTGGGTATTGATATTAGCAATCAAACTTCTAAGCCTTTAATTAATTTTCAACCAGAAGATTTTGATGTAGTGATTTCTCTGTGTGGTTGTGGAGTAAATTTGCCAGAAGAATGGGTAATTAGAGAAGTGTTTGAAGATTGGCAACTTGAAGATCCAAAGGGAGAATCAATAGAAATATTCCGTCGTGTTCGCAATCAAGTTAAAGAAAGAGTTGTGAAATTAATCGCATCGCTTAATTAAGCGAAAGATTTTAATTTTGATTTGGCGATCGCAAAATTTATCATCAAATTCCCTTCTGCCGTCTGCCTCCTGCCTTCTACTTACCTCTTTGGTTAGTCTTTCTTGCGGTACAAGACGAATGCCCTAGATTAGTGCAATTTATAAAGTAGTAGAACAATCATCGACTATGAATACTGCTGAACGCCTTGCTACTCTCAACCGCATTCGTAAACTTAGCCGCTTGATGGATACATCTATACGTATTCCAGTAATTGGCTTCCGCTTTGGACTAGATCCAATTATTGGTTTAATTCCAGGTGCTGGTGATTTAATTAGTACAGGTTTTTCAGCTTATATTATTTATTTAGCTACTCGCCTTGGGATACCGCGCCAAGACTTAAAGCAAATGATATTCAACGTTGCTTTAGAAACAGCCGTTGGTACAGTACCTTTTGTGGGTGATTTGTTTGATGCGTTTTATAAGTCTAATATTCGCAATTTGGCCATTTTGGAAAAACATCTGCTAGTAGTTGAACCAGAAATATCTGAAGAACAAGAAGTCTCTGAGGTTGCTACTCCAGCTAGTGTTTCTTAAAAGCTAGTAACATTAATTGAACCTTAATTATTTAACATATTTGAATTTCATCTAGTTGGTTAATTATCACATCTGCACCTGCAACATTGTCTGGTTTACCAACCCAAGTTATACCAATACAACCAGCAGCTTTGGCGTTACGTGCCATTTGCATATCACCCACAGAATCTCCTACCATGAGTGTGGCTAATGGTTCAACTCCCATTGTTTCACAAGCTTGCAAAAATAGGATTGGATCTGGTTTACTGGGGCCTTCATCTACTCCCATTTCGAGTTGAATATAGTTACTTAACTGGTGAGTTTTTACAAATTCACGTACTTCAGTAGTCGTTGCCGCCGAAAGAATACCAAGTTTAAGTCCGGCTTGTGACAAGTTCTTCAAGACTTCTAAACTACCTACAAATAGGGGTGAAGGGGTTTTGCCAATATACTTTTCTGCTTCTTCTAGGGCTTGACGCGACATTTGTAATGACTCGAACCAACTCTTTCCGGTTTCGGCAATATATGCAGCAGCAGCAACTTCTGTTTCGCGGCGACTTGCTACCGCTATTAAACCTGCCGGATCAAGGGTATTACTATTGACGCCAAAAGCCATTAACAGTGGTTCTCCAATTCCGGGAACTTGTGCGTCTAAAAGTCGTGCTGCTTTTTGGGCAAGCGATCGCAAGTAAGCTTCGGAGTCTTCTAAAGTACCATTTTTGTCAAAGAAAATAGCCTGGATATTGGAAAAAGTTACATTTCTGCACTTAATAGATACCAAAACATTGCTCCTTGTAAATTCATTTTTGATTAGTTAGTGGATAGTTGTAAATAACTAACTACTAATGTACAGACGCTTCGGTTCCTCGTGTTTCTATCTACTACCTACTGTACGGGAGGCAGCGCGCCTTGCGGGTTAAGCGCGTTGTAGCGACTGCCGTGCGGGTTTAGAAGATAAATCATCGGTTTTAGCCGTTCATATAATCAACGAAACTTGCCCCTACTAATTACTAACAATTCCCCAACACAAAAAAAGAGGGAAAATTTTATCCCTCTTTATGCAATAAGTTCTCATCTTATAATTGCTTTTAGGCAACTACAACAATAAATACAGATAAATTACTCTTCAATAGCTGCTGGAATTTCTTCTTCAACTGCTTCAATCGCAGATGGAATTTCTTCTTCAACTGCTTCAATCGCAGATGGAATTTCTTCTTCAACTGCTTCAACAGCAGATGGAATTTCTTCTGCTGCTACTTCGCCTTCATCTGTAACGGTAATGGCGGCAGGTGCTATACCTTGCTGTTTCACTAACAGTTGTTCTCTATACTTTGCTGCCATTTCTTCTGCTTTATCGTAAACTAGATCACGATTCTTGATCATGTCACCTGGTTCTGGTTCTAGCTGTTTAGTGGACAAAGATATCCGACCTCTTTCTGCATCTAGGTCAATGATCATGACTTTTACTTCATCATTGACATTGAATACACTGTGAGGTGTATCAATATGTTCATGGGAAATTTCGGATATATGCAATAGACCACTTACGCCGCCAATATCAATAAAGGCACCATAGGGCTTAATACCGCGCACTGTACCGATTACGACCTCACCAACTTCCAGACGGTTCATCTTGCGCTCTACCAGCGCCCGACGGTGGGACAGAACTAAGCGGTTACGTTCTTCATCTACTTCTAAGAACTTTAATGGAAGTTCTTCACCTACTAATTCTTCTTTAGGCTTGCGAGTACTGATATGAGAGCCAGGAATAAATCCACGTAAACCCTCAATCCTTACTAAAGCTCCACCACGGTTAGTGGCAAATACGCCAGAACGGACAGTTGCATCTTCTGCTTGCAACTGCCGTACTCGCTCCCAAGCTCGCATATATTCTATACGGCGAATAGAAAGAGTTAGTTGTCCCTCTTCGTTTTCATCGCTAAGGATGTAAAATTCCCGTATTTCGTTTGATTGTAAAACTTCTTCCGGGCTGTCCACCCGGTTAATAGACATTTCTTGTATGGGTATGTATGCTGCGGTTTTAGCACCTATGTCAATCAGAGCGCCGCGCGGCTCTATACTGAACACTGTACCGGGTACAATATCACCAGGGCTAAAATGATAATCGTATTTGTCCAGTAAAGCAGCGAAATCGTCGTGAGTAAACCCAATATCAGTTAATACAGTTGATTTCTGATTGACCATGCTGATTGTTTCCTGGTTTTTATTCTCCGTAGTTTTTTTGCCTCCTAGCGATGTATATGCAATTGCCAAATAGGCACTCTACACCTACATCCCTTCTCATCGTAGCGCAGAAAAGTTATCTTAACGCGCATTAATTCCCAGATAGTAGATTATATCAAATATTAAAACTTTATAATCTTAATGTTTAAAATATATTGATAGAGAACTGATAGAGAACTATTGAAAAATAAGTAATATAACTACTAAAAATTAGTAACCGCTGTTGCCTATAGGTAACAGCGGTTTCATATTCTTAAAGATTGCCATCAAAAATTTGGCATCGGTAAATTACTTATCCTCTTTTCTTTCAATGCGAGGAGGTTCGCGGAATGCGATCGCAAAGAAGAGAACTCCTATTGCCAAAGTCAAAATCAAAATATATGCCACGCTTTCCATATTACAAGTTCCTGCTATCCCGCCTGTAATGATAGTGTAATCTGCTACAGAAAAGAATGGTCTAACTTACTACTTAAACATGGTATTAATTTTCAAGCAGTTATTAGACCATTCTTAACAATTTGCTACAAAACTTTAGACAGCTTCCTTCCGGCGGGTTGACTTATCACCCACTTTCTGGAACAAACCCCACTCGACTTGCTCTTCCAAATCGGCATCAACACCAGCGAATACATCTCGGTAGATTGTCCGAGCACCATGCCAGATATGACCAAAGAAGAACAACAGAGCAAAGACAGCGTGTCCAAAGGTAAACCAACCTCTAGGGCTGGTACGGAACACACCATCAGAGTTTAAGGTTTCTCTATCAAATTCAAAGATTTCGCCACCTTGAGCTTTACGCGCCCACTTCTTCACTTCGGCAGGATCTGTGAATGTTTGACCATTCAAGTCACCACCATAGAAGGCGACTTTCACACCATTTTGCTCGAAGCTATATTTCGATTCTGCTCGACGGAAGGGAATATCAGCACGGACAATTCCATCTTCATCGGTTAGAACTACTGGAAAGGTTTCAAAGAAGTTGGGCAAACGGCGTACTTGCAATTCCCGCCCATCGGCATCTGTAAAGACAGGATGACCTACCCAAGATTGGGCAATACCGTCACCCTTAACCATAGGGCCTGTACGGAATAGACCGCCTTTAGCAGGGCTATTACCGACATAGTCATAGAATGCCAGTTTTTCGGGAATACGTGACCAAGCTTGCTCAGGAGTTGCACCTTGGGCAAGGCTGGATTGAACGCGGCGCTGAATTTCTGTTTTGAAGTAAGTTTGATCCCACTGATAGCGGGTAGGGCCAAACAACTCGATGGGAGTTGTAGCGCTACCGTACCACATGGTGCCAGCAACAACAAAAGCAGCAAAAAATACAGCAGCAATACTGCTAGAAAGTACGGTTTCGATATTACCCATCCGCAAAGCTTTGTATAGCCTTTCGGGAGGTCTAACTGTGAGGTGGAATAAACCAGCAATAATACCGACGACACCAGCAGCAATATGGTGAGCTACCACACCACCAGGATTATACGGGTTAAAGCCATCAGGCCCCCACTCCGGTGCGACTGGTGCAACGTGACCTGTCAAGCCGTAGGCGTCGGAAACCCACATTCCCGGCCCCCACAGTCCAGTTAGGTGGAAAGCACCAAAACCGAAGCAAAGTAGACCAGACAAGAACAAGTGAATGCCAAACATTTTTGGCAAGTCGAGGGCGGGTTCACCAGTGCGGGGGTCTTGGAAAAGTTCCAGATCCCAGTAAACCCAGTGCCAAACGGCGGCTAAGAATAAAAGACCAGAAAGAACAATATGAGCGGCAGCAACGCCTTCAAATGACCAGAAACCTGGGTTGTAATTGGGATCGCCAACTACGTTCCAGCCACCCCAAGAGCCAACAACACCCAAGCGTGCCATGAAGGGTAGCACGAACATTCCTTGACGCCACATGGGGTTGAGAACCGGGTCGCTGGGGTCATAAATGGCTAGTTCGTACAGAGCCATTGAACCAGCCCAGCCTGCTACCAAAGCTGTGTGCATCAAGTGTACAGAAATCAGTCGCCCTGGATCGTTCAGAACGACTGTATGTACTCGGTACCAAGGTAGTCCCATCGACTACGCTCCTCCTCGAAGAGTTTGTTTACAAAACAATTTTTTACCGAAGTTACCAGCAGCAAAAATTGCTGTCAGTAGCTCCTCTCAGTTTTTGTTATTGCCAGAGCTTGGATTTTCCACAGCTTGGTCTTAAAAATTAGACAGTGTGGCTGCTATGACAACCATTGCTTACGCACTTTCGGAACTGTGTCCTGAGGGTAGCGATCGCCAAGCAAAAATGAGAATGTTTAAAAAAGTGTAACTATTGATGGCGCTGTTTGCAAGCGTATAAAGAGACTAAAACCTGGTTACTGATTAGCGAATAGTATTTATTAAGGGCAAGTCTGTGTAAATATTTCGCACTTTTAGAGAAATCGTTTTCATACCTGCTTGTACGGTTGTGAGTAGAAGCTGGTTGATATAGATAATTTCTTGATTACAGAGAAATTTTTGTTAAAATTCGCACTTACAGCAGTTTTTAATATTGGTAATACTTTGTAACAATTCTTTACCAAAGTACTACCAAATAATACTTCCTATTGCACTATCAATTCGATATTTTCTAGACGACACCTTGCCGAAGCGGTTCCGAGGCGCTCAATTACCTGTTCGGCACTCATTAATCGCCTGAGCATAACTTTACCGATCGCTTGATTAGATGTAACCATTTGTACTGGCGTGATTGGTTTTACCTCCACAGTAATCACAGCATCTTCTACTCGATAAAGCCAAAATAATTCGCCTTTTTCTACCAAACAGATATTCATTTGCTGAATATCTGGTTGTCGTCGCCATGCAGTTATTTGCCAAAGTCCGTCAGATGCCCAAACTCTACCAACTGTCCATCCTTCAGATAAAAAAAAGTATTTCACACTCTTATTCTCACTTTAGTTAAGCTCTCTGTTTACTTTTCAAAATATCGGGAACATTTCAGTTAGTTTCAAACGACATAAAATTTTCGACTACACTTTTGCAGATAGGTAACCAAACAGGAGTTAGTACATAATTATTTTGATTAATCTCGCATTAGCTACTTGAAAAGCTGAATAAAGCTTTTCTTTGAAAAATCTGGATTGAAGACAAACGAATGTAATTCTGTAATTTTAATTCAATCAAACATCGTCTTGTTATGAATGAATATTAAAGAATGTATTTTTTTCTCAGATTACTAAGGTAAAAGGCAGATGGCAGAGGGCAGAAGGAATAAACAGGGACTAGGGACTAGGTATTAGGAATTAAATAATCCCAGTACCCAATCCCCAGTACCCAGTACCTTTTTAGTGTACTGAGTTCTTTTTGTTTGTGATTTGTAGTATACTGAACACATTTTTGGGTTGAACTCAGAGAATTCAGATGAAAAAGCTTGTTTTAAATGCTTTTGATGAAATGAGTTAGATAAATTGAACATAGGGAAATTAACTAGACATATAGTAAAATGACTGACCGCAGTAGTTTAAAAATGCCGATATTTATGAACAGGTTTTCCTTGTTCCCAAAACGCTTACACCGAATGACAAAATTTTTTTCTTTATTTTGTCTATGTTTATTCTTAGTTATTAGCTGTAGTCCTCGCCCCCAAACAACATCTACTTCTGTGGGTAATCCCAATAATGATGGTCGTGTTACTGTGGGTACTACCTTAAAACCACGTACCCTCGATCCTGCTGATGCTTATGAACTACAGTCATTGGTGTTGGTTTATAACATGAGCGATCGCCTCTATACATACGAGAGCGGCAGCACCGAAATTAAGCCTCAGTTGGCTACAGCCTTACCAAAAGTCAGCCAGGATGGTTTAACTTATACTATTCCTTTACGTAAAGGCGTAGTATTTCACGACGGCACACCTTTTAATGCCAAAGCGATGGAATTTAGTATCCAGCGCTTTATGCAAAATGGTGGTAAACCATCTTTCTTGCTTAAGGATGTAATAGACTCTGTCCAAGCCACAGGTGATTCTGAATTGACTATTAGGCTGAAAAAAGAATTTGCGGCATTTCCGGCACTTTTAGCGTTTCCTGGTGTTTGTGCCGTTTCACCCAAAGCTTACGAACTAGGTGCAGGAAAGTTTCAGCCAAATAGTTTTGTGGGAACTGGCCCTTATAAATTAGCAAAATATGGCACTGATTCAGTGCGATTTGATGTATTTGACAAATATTGGGGAGATAAACCAGCAAATCAAGGTATTAATTGGCAAATTATTAGCAGCCCGGCAAATTTATTTAATGCCTTTAAAACAAAAGCCGTGGATGTGGCTTACGTATCTTTGGAACCAATTCAAATTAACACTTTACAGGAAAGCGCGAAAAAAGGTAATTGGCAGGCAATTACTGCTGAAGGTAGTGCAGTCAAATTCATGGCTTTAAACCGCAATCAAAAACCTTTGGATAATCCTGCTGTGAGGCAAGCGATCGCGGCATTAGTTGACCGTTATATTATCAATCAACGGGTTTTGTACAATCAAGCAGAAGCACTATATAGCATGGTGCCAACAACATTTGATGTTTACCAACCAGTTTTTAAAGATAAATATGGCAATGGAAATGTGGATAAAGCTAAACAATTGTTAAGTTCGGCTGGTTTCTCAAATAGTAATCCTGCCAGAATCCAAATTTGGCATAGTTCTACTTCTCCTACTAGCGCGGCGGCTGCTCAAACAATTAAAGCTCTTGCCGATCAAAAAATGGAGGGAATGTTGCAATTTGAAATTAGCCCTGTAGAAAGTGCCACCTTTTTTAAAGACATATCTAAAGGTTTGTATCCAGCATCAATATTTGATTGGTATCCAGACTTTTTAGATCCAGATAACTACATTCAACCGTTTTTAGAATGTCAAAAGGGTTCAGTGGCTAAAGGATGTGAAGATGGAGCAAGTAAAACGCAGGGTTCTTTTTACTACAACGAAAAGATTAATCAATTGATTGCTCAAGAGCGCAAGGAGCAAAACGCAGAAACTCGTAAAAAAATCTTCACAGATATTCAAACTCAAGTAGCAACTGATGTGCCTTATGTGCCTTTATGGCAAAGCAAAGATTATGTTTTTGCTCAAAATGGTGTGAATGGTGTGCAGCTTGATCCTAGTCAGTTTTTGATTTACAAGTCAATCAAGAAGTAGTTGGTAGTCAAATTTTTAACCATATATGTAGTGAGTAGCGAAGGTTAAGCTTTTATAGTTTGTACATGAGGATAGTTCAAGATGTTAGCGTCACAGGTTAATAGAGGAATTCTATAGCGCATGGCGATCGCAACTAAAATTCTGTCTGCCGGATCTTTATGAAAAGTGCCTGGCAGCTAGCTAGCTGTGTGCTGGCGATCGCATCCAGAGGATTCAAAGGTTCAATCACAATATTTGAGTGTGTTTGTGCTAGAGCATCCATTCATTGATCGGCAAGGGTTAAGATTAATTTTCCAATACTGGATTTGACTGCAATCTCCCATACTGAAATCGCAGATACTAGCAAGCCATTTTGAGGTTCCTCTGAGTCAATTGCAGCTTGTACTTGATTCGATAACTGACTTGGATTGTGGAGTAACCAGAGCAAATATGCGTATCCAACAAAATCATTTGCCCAATGTTTCCCAAAGTTCTAGCATTGGTTCGTCAAAATCTTCTGCGATCTGAATTAGCATTCCTCGCAATAAATAGTGATGAGTCGAGATTGGTTTCTCCTGCCAGGGTACAATGCGAGCAACTGGAATGCCTTCACAATCACAACTTCGGCTTGAGTTGCTGTTAACTCATCGAGGATTGCAATCAAGGTGGTATCTGTTTGTTGAACATTGAGGTACTTCATTCCAGCAATTTTCTGGAACTGCTTTTATGCTTTCATTGTAGGGTATTCTCTAACAACCACACCGCAATTAACTAACATTAAAATTAGTATTATGTCTCGCTCCAAAGCCTTACAATACTACATTATTATTCGCCTGCTCTTAGCTCCGTTAATGCTGTGGACAATTACCACAGTAGTGTTTCTCTTGCTGCGAGCAACCCCCGGAGATCCAGCAGATGCAATTCTCGGTGGGCGTGCGCCAGAAAGTGCGAAAGAAGAATTGCGCAAACAATTAGGTTTAGATCTTCCTTTGTGGTTGCAGTATCTAAATTACATGGGAAGTTTATTGCGTTTTGATTTAGGAAAGTCTTTGACAAGCCAAGGGCAAAGTGTTTGGCAAGTGATTGTAGATTATTTTCCAGCGACGGCAGAGTTAGCAGTATGTAGTATGGTGGTTGCGCTGACTGTCGGAATTGCGATCGGTACTCTTTCAGCTTCTCGCCCTGGTACATTTTTTGACTTTAGTGGAAGATTATTTGGTATTATCACTTACTCATTGCCGATGTTTTGGGCAGGAATGCTTCTACAATTGATTTTCGCAGTACAACTTGGTTGGTTTCCATCTTCAGGGCGCTTTGCCTCTAGTTTGCCCGCTCCTGAGCGGATCACTGGTTTGTATACAATTGACAGTCTCTTGAGTGGTGACTTAGCTCAATTTTTGACAACTTTGCATTATTTGGCACTTCCTAGTATTACCTTGGGAGTTTTACTCAGTGGTATTTTTGAGCGGATTGTACGAGTGAATTTAAAGCAAACTCTACAAGCAGATTATGTGGAAGCAGCTAGAGCTAGAGGCATTCCCGAAAGAAAAATTTTAGTTGCCCATGCCTTAAAAAATGCTTTGATTCCAGTCATTACTGTTTTGGGGTTAACTTTTGCTTCCTTATTGGGTGGAGCAATTTTGACTGAAGTCACCTTTTCTTGGCCAGGATTAGCCAATAAACTTTATGAAGCCATTTCTTTACGGGATTATCCTACAGTGCAGGGATTACTAGTATTTTTCGGCTCGATAGTTGTGGCAGCAAGTATTTTAATTGATATTTTAAATGCTTATGTAGATCCGCGAATTAGGTATTAGTATGGGATACTAACACGTCTACTCTAATTTTATGTAATATTACTTAATTACTAGTTTCTAGTCACCTATTTTTTGCGCGATCGCTTGACTGGATTCATCCAAATTTCTAACTTAGAAAAAGCTTGTGAAGAAAGTAGTGTCAAACATAAGTAAACTATAGCCACAGCTGTATAAATTTCAAAGGTACGATAATTTTCTGAAACAATTAATTGTCCTTTACGGAATAGTTCTTCAAAACCAATAATTGCAACTAAACTGGTATCTTTGAGCAAACTAATAAACTCATTACCTAATGGTGGTATCATTCGCCGAAAAGCTTGGGGAAAAATCACATAGCGCATCGTTTGCACAGAATCTAAACCTAATGACTGTGAAGCCTCCTTTTGCCCTGGCTCTATAGATTGAATACCAGCTCGGACTATTTCTGCAATATAAGCGGCGCTATTCAAACTTAATGCTATTACTGCTGCTACAAAACGATTAAAGGTAAATGTTGAACCCAATTCTTGGATAATGGCAGGTATACCAAAGTAAATTATAAAGATTTGCACTAGCAAGGGCGTTCCTCGAAAAAAATCTACATATACTCTTGCTAGCCAACGTATAGGTTTAAGATTGGAAAGGCGTAAAATTCCAATTAAAGAACCACCAATTAAACCAAAAATTACCGAGACTACAGTTAGTTGCAGCGTTATTAATGCTCCTTGTAACAAAATGGGAATAGACTGCAAAACCAAATTAATGGAAGTGACAAATCTAGATGCTCCAACAGGAGTCGCAGTTGTAAACGTTAATTTTTCTGGTAATTGAGGTGGCGCAGTTTTAAACCACTTTTGATAAATTTTGGTGTAGGTGCCATCTTTCAATACTGCTGCCAAACCTTGATTTATTGATACTAAATTCGGTGAATCTTTTGCTGTGGCAATGCCGTAATACTCCTCAGTGAGTAGTTGCTGCACCACCTTAATGCCTTGGAGATTACCAGTATTAATTGCATACAAAGTCACTGGTGCATCGTTAATTACCGCATCTACATTGCCGTTGAGTAGCTCCTGAAGCGCTAAAGGTGCAGAATCGAAGCTCCGAATTTGTGCGCCAGAAATACTCTTAGCTTTGCCTGCACCAGTGGTGCCAATTTGTACGGCAACTTTTTTATTTTTGAGACTCTCAAAATTAGTAATATCTTGATTATTAGTACGGACAGCTATTGCTAAACCTGCTCTAAAATAAGGACGTGAAAACGAGATAGTTTTTGCGCGTTCTTCTGTAATAGTGATGGCACTAATTGCTGCATCCACTGTTTTTGCTTGCAAAGCTGGGATAATTCCATCGAAAGGTAAACTTTGAAACTCAACTATAAAATCACTGCTGTTGGCGATCGCTTTCATTAAATCAATATCAAAACCCTGCAACTCACCCCCTTGCCCTTGAAACTCCATTGGTGGAAATGCAGGCTCTGTCGCCACCCTCAAAGTTTTAACCGCGCCATTGACACTCGAATTGAAACTACAACCACCAAGCAGCAGACAACTAAATCCAATCAGTAAACTCAAACGCAACCACCGTATCACAGCCAACTTAGCCATACTTCCTCTTTTTCTGCGTTCTCTGTATCTGGAGCGGTTTGAAAATCAAGTCAACTTTAACACCAACCGTCCTGATGGCAGTCAGATTACAATCAACTGTAATGCAGCTGAATTTGGCTATGAACAACTCTACTCCCGCGATCGCATTTGAAAACATTGAAAAAAACTTTGGCTCCCTCAAAGTTCTTAAAGGGATTAGCGGCAAAATTCACCGTACGGAAGTAGTGGCGATCATTGGCCCCTCTGGTTGTGGTAAAAGTACTTTACTACGCTGCTTGAATCGCTTGGAAACTATTGATGGTGGGCATTTACTAGTTAATGGTATCGATTTATCCCATCCTCGTTTCAACAAAAAGCAACTGCGACAACTGCGGACACAGGTAGGCATGGTTTTCCAACAATTTAACTTGTTTCCTCATTTGACTGTTCTAGAAAATTTAATACTCGCTCCCTGCAAGGTGCTAGGGAAAACTCGTAAAGAAAGTGTCCAACTGGCGGGGCTTTATCTCGAAAAAGTAGGGCTTTTTGACAAAGCCTCAGCCTACCCAGAACAACTTTCAGGCGGACAAAAACAACGGGTAGCGATCGCTCGTAGTTTGTGCATGAATCCCCAAATCATGCTCTTTGATGAACCAACTAGTGCTCTAGATCCTGAACTTGTAGGCGAGGTTTTGCAAGTTATGCAGCAGTTGGCAGCAGAGGGTATGACAATGGTAGTTGTTACCCATGAAATGCTATTTGCTCGTGAAGTTGCCAATCAAGTGATATTTATGGATAAAGGTGTGGTGGCAGAACAAGGCTCCGCCCATGAAGTTCTGACAAATCCTCAAAGCGATCGCCTACGTCTTTTCCTCAGTCGCCTCAATAGAGATTGGCAGGTAAACGCCAGCTAATACAGCGTTTTGAAGTACATGAGGTACACCCCTCCCTAACCCTCCCCTTGGCAAGGGGAGGGTTAGGGAGGGGTATTTCTGTACGTCACGAAGTTGAAATCTGCTGTATCTGTAATAAAATCAAATGCTATTGGTGAGGAAATCCAGAATCAAAGTTACTTTTCATCATGTTGCTTGGAGCAACAAAATCCCGATTAGGAGTTTGGAGATTGTAAGGTGTGATGTCTGAAGATGACTGACTGCTATTCAAATTCACAGAGGTATTTGGAAATTGATTTTGAGTATTAGTGAAGCGAGAATCTAAATTATGATTGGGGATGGGAACTGAGTTTTGGGGCTGGCTTGTTGCTGTCACCGTATTATAATTATTGCCATTCATCATGGGATGACTTGGTTGTCTAGTTAACCCCGGATTTGACAGCGATCGCTCAAAGGAATTCATCTGAGTTAAACTTGTACCATGTCCAGTTGGTAGATTCTGGTTTGCTGATTGGTTGAGTGCTGTTTGCAAAGCGCTAACTGGAGCAGTACTTTGACTAGAGCTAGAAATTTCTCCTGAACCTATTTGAGTTGGCAATGCCGTTACCCCATTTACTCCAGAGAACTGGCGATCGCTTTGAAAAGCCTTTAACTGTAATAAATTTTCGGCTTGTACTACAAATGGATTTTCTAGATTGGGGATGGATGCAGGATTAGCTAACTTTAAGCCTGGATTTGAATTGGCATTAATTAAATCGTTGACTACGCCTTTATTGTCATTGGTTCTGGTATTTTTCTTTGGCGTACTAGCCGTTGAGGTTATCTCTGCATCTTCAATGTTATAAAAAAGAACTGGCAAATTATCAATATCCGCAGCGATCGCTCTATCTTCCACCGATAAAGAAGAGTCAGTAGATTTTTGTGATGCGACTTGCTCTTTTTGCCCAGTACTCAAAAAATCTGGATGTGTTAAGTATTCTTTAACCACCAACCCCACAACAGATAAAAAAATTGCTGTTCCCCAAAAACCTGGTTGGCTTAGATTCCATAATTTAGTTTTGAGATTGCCTAATAAAGTGGGGTTGAAACGACGGTTTGACATGGACAGATCCTAAACTAATCAATGCATAAAGGTTGAGAAAATTGTTGCTCTCTCATTCAAGTTAGAGAGAGTTAAGACTGATGCGGTTGGCTATAAACTACAGTACTAGAATTTTCTAGTAGTTTTACTTAGATATTTTTTTACTTTTTTTTCATGCTAACTCTAAAGCACTGAAATGTTTATTCCTTATTAGTTAATACTTTTATCCTAACTCTGGAATATAAATTAGTCATTAATAACTAGATGAAATTGTAATATAAATCGTCAAGAGATTATTTATCAAGTAAACCTAAAATGTAAGGTGCGTTACGGCTAGTTCTTACTCTGTTTAACTCTCAAAACTTTACATAGCTGTGTCACGCCACTACCACCTACCACCGTGGCGTAAGTTCTGACTTTTGTGCGTTCCGGAAGCTAACTGCGTTATGTTTATCTGTAGTTCTGGGTAGTTTTGGTACTTACAATGACGATTGGGGTTTGGATCTTAGGTGATCAGCTTTGGGAAAAACAAGCAGCTTTGCAAAGTTGTTCTCATCAACAGAATGTGCCTGTAATTCTGATTGAGTCGTTGCGTCATGTCCAAGTCAGACCCTATCATAAGCAAAAACTAGTCTTGGTTTGGTCGGCAATGCGGCATTTTGCTGAAGAATTGCGCCAATTTGGATACTCAGTAACATACAAAATTGCTGAAGATTTTGAAACACCGCTTCAAGAATGGATCGAGGCAAATCAAATTACTGAGTTGCGGGTGATGAGGCCAAGCGATCGCCCATTTTCGCAGATAATTCAAAGTTTAGAACTTTCTTGCCATAAACTTTTGATTCCCAACAATCATTTTTTGTGGACTACAGAAGAATTCAACAATTGGGCTAAAGGTAGAAAGCGCCTGCTCATGGAAGATTTTTATCGCGAAGGAAGGCGACGTTTCCAAATTTTAATTGAGAAAGACAAACCAGTGGGGGGAAAATGGAATTTTGATCAAGAAAATCGTCAACCACCAAAAGGAAAGCTAAATACACCACCTGCCCATTGGTTTGAGCCAGACGAAATTACTCGC
The DNA here is from genome assembly GCF_030381805.1 of Chlorogloeopsis sp. ULAP01. Taxonomy (NCBI): domain Bacteria; kingdom Bacillati; phylum Cyanobacteriota; class Cyanophyceae; order Nostocales; family Chlorogloeopsidaceae; genus Chlorogloeopsis; species Chlorogloeopsis sp. ULAP01. The sequence continues at coordinate 53,114 of NZ_JAUDRH010000023.1, read as the reverse complement.
GAGGCGATCGCCAAAGTTAATTCTCTTTCTGTGCCAACTTACGGTGAGGTGGAACCTTTTCGCTGGGCAGTAACTCGCAAACAAGCACTTCAGGTATTAGATTGGTTTCTTCAAAATCGACTTAATAACTTTGGTTTCTACCAAGATGCAATGTTGACGGGAGAAGAGACAATGTGGCACGCGCTGCTTTCTCCCTATCTGAATATCGGTTTACTTCAACCTTGGGAGGTAATTCAAGCAGTTCAACAAGCATATGAGCAACATCAACTACCTTTAAATAACGTGGAAGGGTTCATTCGTCAGGTGTTGGGTTGGCGAGAATATATGCATGGCATCTATCACTATGTCGATGCAGACTACTCGGAAAAAAATTGGTTTAACCACACACAACCACTACCGGAATTTTTTTGGACAGGTAGAACTAAAATGAATTGTTTGCACCAAGTTCTTACGCAAGTGCAGCGCACGGGCTATGCTCATCATATCCAACGGTTAATGGTGGTGAGTAATTTTGCGCTAATTGCCGGAATCTCGCCGCAATCAGTCGAAAATTGGTTTCATGCCGCGTTCATTGATGCTTATGACTGGGTAATGCAGACAAATGTCATCGGTATGGGTTTATTTGCTGATGGAGGGGTTTTGGCATCCAAACCTTATGCCGCTTCTGCTAACTACATAAATAGGATGAGTGACTATTGCAAAAGCTGTGTTTATAATCACAAAGAACGTATCGGTAAGAATGCTTGTCCGTTCAATTTTTTCTACTGGAACTTTCTAAATCGACACCGCGAGCAACTCCAACTTCAAGGGCGGATGAGCTTTATGATGAAAAATTTAGATAAAATATCCCAAGAAGAATTACAAAGCATCCGCCAACAAGCCCACGATTGGCACGCTCAAGAAATATCCTCCCCAAATTTTGGATGATTCCTCAACGAATTGATGAAAAGCCCTCTTCCCTAGTTAAGTAGGGGAGGCAAAAAGCGGAGTGGATGTTCCTCCCGCTTTATTGCCGTTGTGTTACGGGTATGCAAGGATTTGAGAGAGTTTAAGAGAATAAGAACTAGCCGTAACGCACCATAACCCTGCGGTGCTCTATGCGTTGCTTTAACGCACCCTACTGGCTAGCCAGCGTCAGTAGCAGTTATCTTGCTTTATATTGCGGCAGCTTTTCTCTACTGTCATATCTTTCTTAAGCTAGACGCTCATGGGATTAATGCAATGGCAATGACGAATTGATGAAAACCTCTCTTCCCTAGCCCCTATTTTCAATTAACTTCCATCCACTCAATACACTTTTGCATTTGCTCTTTCATAGTCTTGGCATCAGCATGATATCTTCGTCCATGACCGGGTAAAACCCATTCAAAAGTATAATTAGCTAATTTACGCATTGACTTAATTAATTCTGTCCAAGAGTAAAAGCAATATTGACGAAAAGCGAACAAATGCCCAAGTTCATCATTCCAAGCCAGATGATCGCCAGCAAACAAAAACTTGTTTTTATATAACAAGACTGTATGTCCTTTACTGTGTCCAGGAACTGGAATAATTAATAAATCAGGAGTTAACTGAGTTGGCTTTGAGCCAGTCAATTGAATTTCTACATCACGAGTATCGGCAGTAATATCATCCTTGTGAAGGATGCGCTGGCATCCAAAATGCTCTGCATACTTTTGATGATCTGCCACATCATCCATGTGAGTCAGGAACATATAACGCATTCCTCCCATCTCTTCCAAACGCTTGACTAAAGGCGGCGTAAAACGAGGGGAATCTACCAAAACATTACCTTCTGGTAGTTGAATAAAATAGCCTGCTCCACCATAGGATTTTTCTGAATGATAACCACAATCGTAAACGTTATCCTCAACAGGAATTGGAAAACTTAGCTGAACTGTTTTGATATCTTCGGGCTTCTCAATTGTGCCAATAGAACTTGTTGGGCAAGCTAAAAGTGCTTGCAGTGCTTTTATTCTTTCCTTTTTATTCGCTGGTTGATGATAAACAGCTGACATTCCCTCGGCTTCAATAAAAACTTCGGGAGCCATCCAACGACAAGTATCGCAGTCAATGCAGGTGGTATCTACATAAAAGTCGCCACTAATATTTTCGGGGCGACGCAGATTTAAATGAGCCATTTTATTAAACCTTTTTTAGCTAGTCGCAGTCATTTTCTGGAAAAGGAATGAAATTTAATATAACTATATAACTAGGTTAGCAAAGATAGTTCTTGGGTTTGATGGGCTGTTTTTGGTAGTACTTCAGCAGCAACAATTTCTCTTTGATCGCTGCCAATAAAGTAGCGATCGCAAAAATACCTCTACATAAGGCGTTAACTACCGCTACTTAAGTAATACTTTCAGCCAAGAATATTCTTACTTCAGAAAGTCGTAATCTCCTGCCCAGATTCCTACTGTTGAGATAAGAAAATCTTATCTTCCATTTAGATTAAACAGCCATGCAAGCCCAGCCAGAAGTACATACTCTTAATCCTAAATTGGAAAGAATCGCCAACATTTTACGCTTTGTTAGTTGGGTTAGCTTGTGGTTACAGCTTGGATTGGGAGCAGCTTCTGTTCTAATGTTGATTTTTGCAATTTCCGGTCGTAGCTTCAACCAAGCCATAACACCTACTCCAGGAGCACCAGGTGTAGTACCAGGTGTTAATTACAATCAAGGAACAACCCCTGGAGTTAACATTAGTATCTTTTGGGGAGTGTGTGGAATTCTTGCCTTATTATTTACTAGCTATCTCGCTTTTAGAATTACTCGCTTTGCCAAACGACTCCGCAATCCTGATCCAACATTGCATCCTAAGAAAGCAGAAGTAATGAAAGTGCTGCGAATCGCTGTAATTGCAGGTTTTGTAGGATTGTTGCTAACTATTTTGGGAGGAGGATCTGGTTTGGGTGTTCTGCTCTCAAAATCTATTGCTCAACCACAAGGGGTAGCAATTTACGATCCGACTCGGATTATTCGCTCGCTAGATATCTTTGTTGCCATGGCAAGTATGACGGGCATCACCGCTCATTACGTTGGCACAGTTGCTTCTTTGGGGTTGTTTAATTGGTTACATCCTGAGTTGTAAGCAAATTAAGTGGTTGTGCAAAATAAATTATCTAGTTAAGCAAGGGAACGGGGAACAGGGGACAGGAAAAATGTGTAATTAATTCTGTCTGGTTACTTAAAAACAAAAAACAAAATGTAGAGACATCCGTCAGGAAAGTCTCTACAATCGTAATTTTACTTGCTTTGTTGTTCCTAATTTAACCAAGCAATGGCAAACCTCTAAGAGAATAGAGTAGATTGCCAACTATGTTAAGTAGCAGAAATGCCAAGATGGGGGAAATATCGATACCACCCAGTGGGGGAATTATATTACGGAAGATATTCAGATAAGGGTCAGTAACTTGGCTTAAAGCAGCAAATGGTTGGTTGTACCAGTTGATATTGGGGAACCATGACAACAACACCCTGATAATCAGTAAGGTGCTGTAAATTTGGATGAAAGTAGCCAGTGTGGCAATCAGTAAATCCATGGATGGGTGAGTTTCCTTTCTAGCGTAAGTGTAAACTGCGGTCTTATATTTTGATTTTAAGGTAGCTTATGCTGTGGCGTATGAAGTTTGTGGCTGCTATTTGCCACAACGAAGTTGTTTTGCTCCTGTAATCTTCGATTTAGGCATCTTTGGTGAGTGGCTTTTCGTGACTTCCCTGGTTAGAGTTACTATTCACGTTGCCTAATTGCTGTCGCACTTCATCAATTGTTGCATTCAATTGGGCTATTTTATCTTCTAGCGATCGCCGCGCCGTTTCCATCTCCATGCCATCAATTTCTAGAGCTTTCATAGAACGCCGTTTCAAAGATGCTTTTCTAGTTTCTGGCTCGGTAGTAATTTGACGCTCTTCTTCGGCTGATAGTTCGCTGTCAGTGCGAGAAGCAACTACTGCACCTACAACTCCACCTATTACACTACCGAAAATCGCTCCAAGGAAAAAACCGCTTGCAAAACCATCACGCTGACTCATATTTTTACCGCCAATAAGAAACGCTGCAAGTTTTGAATTGTTTAGTTACTTATTTGTTCTAGCTGCATACTAGCTTAAGTCCCAAAGGTGCGATCGCCTGCATCTCCTAAACCTGGTACAATAAATCCCTGGCTATTAACCTCCCCATCTATAGTAGCTGTGTAAACTATGAGACCAGGATAAGCTGTACTCAATTTTTGTAAAGCTGGATGAGCAGCCACCACACATACAATCCGGATTAGAGTTGGATCGACACCCCGTTGTGTCAGTTCTTCTAGGGCTTTGAGCATAGAACCACCCGTTGCTAACATCGGATCGGTGATGAGTACGCGTGTTTGGGGCGGGAATTTTTCTGGCAATTTATTTAAATAACAAGAAGGCTGTAGTGTTTCTTCATTTCGTTCCAAGCCTAAATGGTAAATCGATGCCAAGGGCAGCAATGTTTGCGCTCCTTCTAGTAATCCTAGCCCTGCTCGCAAAATTGGCACCACAGCCACTGGTACACCCGGATCAATCAACGTTGCTGGGCAAGAAGCCAAAGGAGTGTCTACTGTTGTCTCTTGAGTCGGCAACCACTCTCTAGCTGCTTCATAAGTCAGCCAGCGTCCCAGTTCTGTCATGGCAGTGCGAAATAATACTGAAGGTGTGGCAGCATCGCGAGCAACTGCCAACCAATGTTTAATTAGGGGATGGGGTGGAACGTAAACACGCAATTGTAGCGTCATAGCCAGAAATAGGCGTTTTACAAATCGTATAGCAACTGAAACATCATAATACTCTTTCTGAATGTCCGGCTATCGGCTCAAAATTCCTATTTCTAAAAATTATTGAAAACTTTTTTCATTAATAGTTGACAGATTTTCTCAATCAAAGTTATATTAACAGTCAGTGTTCTCCTCTCTTTAAGGATCGGCAGACGGGATCAGCCAGCTTTGCAGGCTCGTCCCTCTTTTTTTTGGAGGATCTTAGGGGCTAGAAGCCAGAGACTAGGGGCTAGGAAGTAAAAATACGTGTATTTATAGGATAATTGTGATAAATATTACTACGCAATAATTTTAAAAATGACTGATTTCATGCTTCCAATCCCCAGTCCCCATTCCCCATTCCCCAATCCCGATTATGATGCGATCATCATTGGTTCTGGAATTGGTGGTTTGGTAACAGCGACTCAATTAGCAGCAAAAGGTGCTAAGGTACTTGTCTTGGAAAGCTATTTGATTCCTGGTGGTAGTGCTGGTTACTTTGAACGGCAAGGCTATCGCTTTGATGTTGGTGCGTCAATGATTTTTGGGTTTGGACAACGTGGTACAACCAACTTACTTACCCGTGCCTTGAATGCCGTTAATGTCAGTTTAGAAGTAATTCCCGATCCCGTGCAGATTCACTATCATTTGCCCAATTGTCTAAATCTCAAGGTTGAACGGATTTATGAAAAGTTTCTACAAAATTTAATTGCATATTTTCCTCATGAAGCTAAAGGTATTCGTCAATTTTATAGCGAATGCTGGAAAGTCTTTAATTGCCTCAATAGCATGGACTTATTATCACTAGAAGAACCACGCTATCTGATGCGGATGTTTTTTCGGCATCCTTTGGCTTGTTTGAGATTGTTACAGTATTTTCCGCAAAATGCTGGAGATGTTGCACGACGATACATCAAAGATCCCTTATTATTGCAATTTATTGATATGGAGTGCTATTGCTGGTCAGTAGTACCAGCAGATATGACGCCCATGATCAATGCTGGGATGGTATTTTCAGATCGTCATTATGGTGGGGTGAACTATCCTAAAGGTGGTGTGGGAAAAATAGCCCAAAAACTTGTGGAAGGACTGATTAATGCTGGAGGTGAAATTAAGTACCAAGCAAGAGTCACGCAAATTCTCTTAAACAATGGGCGAGCTATAGGTGTTAAACTGGCTAATGGTCAAACTTATTATGCCAAGCGTATCGTATCAAACGCTACACGCTGGGATACTTTCCAAAAGTTGCTGCCATTAAGTAAAATGCCTCTTAATGAGAAAAAGTGGCAGAAAAATTATCAAAAATCACCCAGTTTTTTGAGTTTACATATGGGTGTTAAAGCATCTATATTACCCGCAAAGACGGAATGCCATCACATTTTGTTAGAAGACTGGCAAAAAATGGAGGCTCCAGAAGGTACTATTTTTGTGTCGATTCCCACACTGCTAGATCGGGATTTAGCACCTGCGGGATATCATATCATCCACGCGTTTACCCCACATTGGATAGATGATTGGCAAGGGCTTTGTGTAAAGAATTATGAAGCAAAAAAAGAAGCCGCCGCTGAACGAATGATTGGGCGACTAGAGAAAATTTTTCCGGGGTTAGATGCAGGGCTAGATTATCTGGAAATAGGAACGCCACGCAGTCACCGTCGCTTTTTAGGGCGCGAAGATGGTACTTACGGAGCAATTCCTCGGCGCAAATTGCGAGGTTTACTGGCAATGCCATTTAATAGAACTGCTATTAGTGGATTGTATTGTGTGGGAGATAGTACATTTCCAGGGCAAGGATTGAATGCGGTAGCTTTTTCTGGATTTGCCTGCGCTCATAGAATAGCAGTGGATTTGGGATTGTAATTTACTTAACAACTTGTGATGCAGCGTGAGTAGCTTGATCGCCAATTGTTAGGAGTAACGTTCTACTAAGAATTACACGGAAAGAAAGCGCGATCACTTATTCCATGCTAGGGTTAAACTAAAGAGAATTATTTTCGGCTATGTAACTACGCCATAAAAATATTGTCATAGACGCCTTCCCGGATCTAAATCTCTACAACCTATTTGGTTCGAGAGGTGCTATGTGTCAATTTATATAAGTAATATATCTTATGAGGTTGAAGAAGACGACCTCAAGCGTATATTTGAAGAATACGGAACTGTTAAGAAAGTTCAAGTACCTACGAGCAAGAAAACTGGTAAGAACAAAGGATTTGCTGTTGTAGAAATGGAAACATCTGCCGAAGAAATATCGGCAATTCAAATGCTCAGAGGCGCTAAGTGGATGGGTCGTATCCTCAAAGTGAATAGAGCTAGGACTGAATTAGAAGAAGTTTACTCGTGCCATTTATAGTACTTACTCGGAAGCTGAAAAACTTGATTGTTGGTATTTCCAAATGCTAATTATTTTGCAATATTGCAGCCATAAATGGGCAATATATAATGACAAGATCTCCAACATCAAGTCGGAACTTTAGATAACTTCCATATTTAGTATAGCTTTTCATGAATAGAGGTATGAAATCAAAAATTTGACCTCTATAGACAAAGATTTCTTTCTCAAGCAAATTCCTAATCCTTTCAATAGAGATAAGTACAAATAATAACTATAGATTCAACTATAACTTGCCACAGTTAAGTATAACAATCTAAGTTAAATATATTAACAATAACCAGGTAAAAAAATGCAAGTTTTATTAAATAAATCTCTTCAAGCATTGACTCCTTCTTTAACTGGAAGAAGGGAAGAAAATACAGCTATATATACTTGGCATCTAATGAGAAGCAAGCATACTTGCCCTTGCTGCTCATATACTTTGCTACGTCATATTGACTTGAAAGGAATCTACTGGCGTTGTAGTCACTGTTACCAAGAAATGCCAGTTTATCAACCCTTACAAAAACATACAGTCACATTCACAAATCAGCAAAAAATGCTTGCTGCATAAAGCTAAAGCCAGATTGATAAAAAGCCCATTACTTAATTAATTTACAGAAATTTTGACAAATTATTAGGAGATAAAAGATATGGATGTTCAGGAACTTTTGAGACGATACGCATTAGGAGAACGGGACTTTAGCAATGTAAACCTGGTTCATGTGTGCTTAACAAATGCAAATTTAGTTGGGGCACATCTGACTGGAGCACACTTGATTCAAGCAGACTTAAGGGGGGCGGATCTGACTGCTGCACACCTTCGTCAGGCGAAGCTGAATCAGGCAACGCTTGCCGATGCAGTAATGATTAAAATATGCCTGATTAGTGCAGAATTAGTTGATGCGGATTTGAGTGGGGCAAACTTGATTAACGCGAATTTCAGTGGAGCAGACTTAAGCTATGTTAACTTAGGTGGAGCAAACTTGAAAGGGGCAGACTTAAGTAATACAAACCTTACTGGAGCAGATATTAGGGGAGCAGATCTGAGTGGAGCCAACTTGAAGGAGGCGAACCTAGATGGGGCAGACTTAAATGGAGCATATCTAGATAATTCAGATCTGAGTGGAGCAAATATTATAGGGGCAAATATGAGGAGAGCAGGCTTAAGTGGAGCAAAAATGCCCGACGGAACTATTCACGAGTAAAGGAGAAGAGAAAAATAGATTCTTGACGGTAGGAAATTGCTTTGGATTAGCGCTACCGTCTGTAGGATTCTAAAAACTGGCGATCGCATTGCTTGCATTTATAGCATTGTCTGCTACAACAACCATTGTTAAAAAATTTCATTCTCAATCCCCGTAGTATTTGTAATTACACTTTCAGCAATGTCCTCATAGCCAGGGATCTGCGTACCGAATAACTTGTCCCAAAAAGTGAAGTACAATCCATAATGCACGGTATACTTACGATGATGTATTGAGTGATGCATCGGCCCAATCAACCACTTGCCAAACCAGTGGCTTTTAAATGACGAAGAAAATACTTCAAATCCAAGATGATTCAACACAGCCCACACAGTCATCGTCATCAGCACAGCAATTAAGGTGATGAAATGAAGTGGGACTATGAAGACTATAACAATAAAGAAGAGCGCCTGTATAATCGCTTCTGGCAAGTCGAATGCAAAAGATGTCCACGGTGTTGAATCTCCTGAACGATGATGCCCATAATGCATCAACCTAAAAAGTGACGGGTGGTGGAATATCCGATGGATAAAGTAAAAGTAGGTATCCTGAAGGATGAGCACCAAAACAAAACTAACTCCTAAATACCACAGCCCGTACTCACGCAAGTCAGTGTACAAGAGTGTTACTCCCAAATCGTACTCTGACATAATGAGCGCCGCACAAACAGCAAAAACTACAGCTGACAGTACAGATAATTCGATATCTTTTAAAATTGACTGAACCATCGGAGGTTTTCGCCGCAAACTCCGTTTGGCAAGTGACTTCCCTAGAAGTGAATAGAAGAGCAAATAGGCTCCCCCAGCGAAGAGAAAGTATCGGGCGATAATCAACCCGAAGAAGACAAACAAATAGAACCAAAATGAGTGGTTCAACAATGTAAAGTTTCCTCCTGAAAGTGAGGGAAGCAAGCCATCTACCATTTGCAACCTAAATATTGTGGCTGTAGCATGACTGAGCTAGAAAGTGGCTAAAAATTCTCTATGGCACCCACTGTATTAATATCAACTTTGCGATCGCACAAACAATAGCCAAATAGACATTTTATAGTAATTTGATTTTCTTGGCGGCTCTTATCGCTTTTTCTGTTGCTTCTTTTATGTTGCTGCCCTTAGCCAAAGCTACTCCCATCCTTCGGTAAGGGTGAGCATTAGGTTTACCAAATAGCTTGATATCTACATCTTGTTCTGATAAAGCCTCAGCCACACCTGTATACACTATTGAATCTGATTTTGCCGAGGCTAAGATTACAGCACTAGCCGAAAATCCTAATTGTTCTATATGGGGAATAGGCAAACCTAAAATAGCTCTTAAATGCAATTCAAATTCATTCAAATTTTGCGAAATTAAAGTTACCATTCCTGTATCATGGGGGCGAGGTGAAAGTTCAGAAAAAATAACTTCATCTTTAGTGATAAAAAACTCAACTCCAAAAATTCCAGCACCTCCCAAAGCATCAGTAACTTTTTTCGCTATTGATTGCGCTTGTGAAATCATTTCTGTCGAAATCTCGGCTGGTTGCCAAGATTCTTGATAATCTCCTCTTTCTTGACGATGCCCAATCGGAGGACAAAAAATAGTCGGGGCATTCCACTGTTTAATAGTTAGCAAAGTAATCTCAATTTCAAAATCTATAAATTCTTCAACAATTACTTTTTGACTGTCACCTCGCGAACCTGCGATCGCATAGTTCCAAGCTTTCTCAACTTCCATGCTATCTTTAACTACAGATTGACCTTTTCCAGAAGAGGACATCACAGGTTTGACAACATTAGGAAATCCAATTTCTTTGGAAATAGCGATTAATTCTTCTAGGGTAGAGGCGTAACCATATTTAGCAGTCCTAATGCCTAATTGTTGATGTGCTAATTCTCTAATTCTATCCCGATTCATCGTATAGTTGGTTGCGGCTGCCGTCGGGATAACTGTAATCCCTCGTTGTTCAAATTCCAACAATTTTTCTGTTCTAATTGCTTCAATTTCTGGAATGATAAAATCTGGCTGATACTTGCTCACAATTCTTTCCAAGTCTTCTGCATTTAACATGGAAATAACTTCTGAGCAGTCTGCAACTTGCATTGCCGGAGCATGAGGGTAACGGTCAACGGCAATTATATAATTACCAAGACGTTGAGCAGCAATTACAAATTCTTTACCAAGTTCTCCCGAACCTAGTAACATTAATTTTTTTGGTAGCTGAATCGAATTATTCATTAATCTTCTTCTTCCTAACTCAAAATTTTTTATCTTTTAGTGTACTTTTTGTGCTAGCTTTTCATAAGTTAAGCTGCTCTTGTGAAAAGACACTTTTATTCCTATGCCTGTCTCCCGGACGTCCATGTGTTTTATTATTTCACTTAACTATTTTATATAAAATTGAACTGAGCACCGCGAGATTTTAAATTTTGGCATTGCTCTTTAGGCAACCCAATTCCTTCACCAAGTTTACATCCATCTACTAGAGTATCAAGCCAAATAGTTTCATTCAAAGTTGCATCACTTAAATTTGCACTTCTCAAATCTGCTCTTGTAAAATTGGCAAAGATTAAATCTGAATTTACTAAACTACTTCCGCTTAAATTTGCATCTGTAAAATTACCACGAATAAAGTTAGAATTATTCAAATCTAAGCCTGATAAATCTGAGCCTGTTAAATTAGGAAATTTTAGTTGATTAGGGTTTTGCAAAAATCTATTTACACAAGTTATATTTGCCTCATTCAAGGAAATTTTGATTAAAAAATCATAACGAGCAATACCGAGTTGCTTGAGAATTTGCAAACGTTTTTCAGGAGTTTGTTTTAGAAAATAGACAGCACTGTAGTAGGAATTATGAAATATATTATCTAACATCCTAAATACTGTATAATAATTCTTTTTGTGCTTAATTTTTTTATATTGTTTGCTTACATAGTTAAGAGATATTTTTGTTAATATAATTCAATTATCGAATTGACATCATACAATTTTAATCACACCATTGTCAAAACTAAGCAAAGTGACTATCTCCATTATATAAGCACCTATGAAAATGAAAAAAATTGCAAGACTACATCAAATCCAACCTCGTGTATTGGTGACAACAATAGGTTTAGGAGTGCTTCTACTAGCTTCATTTACTTTTTTTCTATTTGATATTCTCAAAATCAGAGTTATAAATGTTGATAATGCTAGGAGAATATTAGCCGAGCAAAAGCGAAAAGAGAATAATAATTTTGGTATATCTAAAATTGCCTTTCAACAGGGTTCAAATAATAAAGGACTTGATTTGAGGTGTTTAAATTGGTCTTCAAAACAGTTGTACAATGGTTGGAGCAATATTGGCAAAGACCATGACTTTTTTATTGATTATTATCTACCCTCTGGCAAAAAAGCTATTATTTGTACAACACCTGCATTAGCTACTGCACTAGCTGCAAACTCTAAAACAAGATTTTTATATGAAGTGTCCACGACTGAGTTAGATGATGGTTTATATGTTCGGATTGTTGTTGGACTTTCAGAAGTTAGGGAAACTTGTAAATTAATTACAGGTAGTGTTGATTGTTTGAACTCAATATTGATGCGACAAGCAATAGTGAAATATGAGCCTTGAAACTGATTGTTTATATTGTTACTGTACCGCATTAAAAGCCATCTGCCAAAAATCTTTTTCAAATTTCGCCACTTTTATGAAAGCTTCTTCAGCTTGGTTTTGAATAGAAGTGGAAGCTGTTTGTAATACTTGATCAGCTTGCTGTTCTAAGAGTTTTACATATGCTGTAAAGTCAGAATTACCCCATCTATGTGCAAATTCGTTGTAGGGTGCGGGCATAGCACCAGGTAATTGCCAACCTTGATTATAGGCACATTCAATAGCCCACAATGCAGTTGCTTGTACTGGATAAGGCATATCGGCTAGGCTATGCATATATTTACAGTATTGCTCACAAGTTGGCTGTTTTTTTGTATCAAGATTAAGTTGTCGTTCAGCCGCTTTTTCTTTAAACCAATTAAGCTCATCTTTAAGTGCTGCTAATCCTACAAGTATCACATCAAAATGTTGTGGAGGCGCACTAGCTAATACTCTTGCCAGCATCCGCGTAAAATCGATAACAAATAAGTAATCTTGTACTAACCATGTATTAAATTGATGAGGTTGAATTGTACCTGATTTACAATTTTCTAAAAAAGGATGCACAGTAGCTTCATGCCAAATTTCTGTGTATTTTTGGAGAATGTGAGCGCAGGTAAAAGACATAATTAAAAACTTAGTTAAATCACTACATAATCATTTTTATAGGCAATAGCAAAGGGCGATCGCCTGGGATAAATCAGTGAAATTGATTAGTAGCGATCGCCCTTTGGATACCGAACAATCTCAAATTTTTATTGCTACTCCAGAAAGTATCGTTGCCTTGAGTGTTTTCACACTAGATCAGCAGCGAAATTACTAGTTGCTCTCTTACAAATAATTAGCCGTTCTTAAGACTTAGCTCCTTTTGATTAGTAGAACGTTCTGTATCGCGATAATGGGCATCCAGCCAACAACGCGGCAAACGTTCACCAGAAGGAAACGCCAATTCTATTTTTTGATAGCAAGCTGGATCTTGCATCTCTTCACCAAAGTGATCGACTCCTGTTACTTCTTTAGCACAGGGGTTGAAGAGTTGATCTAAGGTTAAAATTTCGATTAAATCTCCTGTAGGCTTGTGCATCAAGAACATAGTAATTCTCCTATGTCAAGAACTCCTAGCTAAATGCTATAACGAACCTAATCAAGAGATTCATCTCCGAAATAGATCGCAAAATTAAGATACATCAATAGACACTAGTAGTTCGCCACTATAGATCCCCGACTTTTTTACAGAAGTCGGGGATATGAACACTTTCAGTATCAACTCTGCCCTTGCTTCCAACCCTTTAACTTCAAAGCATCACCCTCAAACCGTTTCCCTTTTAACATCCGATTCCAGTAAACCCAAGGTAAAACATGGCGCTTCACCAACCACATACTGTAACGTTCCTCCCTGGGATCAACTGGAAAAGTAGACATGGGTTGGTTAGTGTAATCAAACTCTGCCATGATAACTTTGCCGTATCCCGTAATTAGCGGACAGCAAGTATAGCCGTTATAGCTTCCTGTCAAAGAGCTAGAGTCGATGAGAGCCAGTAAATTCTCTACCAGCACAGGAGCTTGTCGGCGAATGGCAGCTGCCGTTTTGGAAGTTGGCAAAGAAGAAGCATCTCCCAAACTAAAGACATTAGGATAAATATTGTGCTGCAATGTCTCTTTATTGACATCTACCCAACCTTTTCCAGCCCCCTCAGCAACAGCCAGCTTGCTAGTCTTAATGAAATCAGGAGCGCTCATTGGTGGGGTTACGTGAATTATGTCATAGGGGATAACTACCTGCTGTACACCTTCGTCTGTGGTGACATCGAAAACTGCTTCTTTAGCTTCCGCCCGGATTGCTTTGAGATTGTGTTTGAATTTTAATTGAATATTTCGGCGATCAACTACTTTGAGCAATCTTTCTGCATAAGCAGGAACAGGAAAAATCGCACCTACAGCAGAGCAAAACATCATGTTAGTTTTGTTGCAAACACCCTGCTTGCGAAAGGCATCATCAGCCATATACATAATTTTTTGGGGAGCGCCACCGCATTTAATCGGAGTTGCTGGGAAGGTAAATAAAGCATTCCCTCCTTGAAAATTCCGAATTACTTCCCAAGTATGGGGAGCATATTCAAACGCGTAATTACTGCATACTCCTCCCTTACCTAATGCATCTTGCAAGCCTTCTATCAAATGCCAATCAATTTGAATACCAGGGCATAGCACTAAGTAATCGTAGTGAATTTGTTTACCACAACGGCTAAGTACAGTATTATTATCGGGGTCTAGTTCGGTAGCATAATCTCGAATCCAAGTTACTCCTTTGGGAATACAGCTTTGTTCTGACTTAACCGTAGCATCAATGCTGTATTGCCCTCCTCCTACCAACGTCCAAGCTGGTTGGTAGTAATGTTTATCGTTTGGTTCTACAATGGCTATATTGAGTTTGCCATTCTTCGTTTGCAATTGGGATGCGACTGTAATTCCTGCGGCACCGCCACCTACAATAACAATTTGGTAATGTAGCTTTTCCTGAGTAGAACTATTGGCAGCAATTTCCGAAGTATTTGTTTTCGCTTGAATGACTGATGACATATTTTCTTGAAGTAATTTGAAACAAATTAATAGAAGCTTGTAGATGCTGCGGGGTGATTGAAGTTATGAGTAATGCAAATAGCAGTGTTAGCTTACTTTACTTTTGTTGAGGAAGAAAAATTACCTGTGAAAAATTTCATCTTGACTGATGTTAAATCGTTCTGAGAAACATCTCTAACTTTCACATAACTTTCACAATTTTTCGTGAAACTTTTATTGTCTCTACTAATGACACAGATTAGCTGAATTGCTTAGAAAATCTTTACGTAGATTTTGAATCTAACGAAATATAGAAATCCGATTTGATGATTGAAAAAATCTAAAGTATTTGTAGGGAAGGTAATTTGTGGTGTAAATTTTCTGACCACAAAACGGTCGTTGTGTTAAAACGAAGTCCGTAAGCACCAAGACTTGGAGATGGTGCGTTACACCAATACATCCTACGTATGTATTCAAAAAATACTAATCCTACAGACACGTAGATAATAATTACGAATTATACTTATATAGATAATATAGATAATATAGATAAATTTAGTAGTTATAAAATATACAACTAATGAAAAATTATTAAATTATTAAAGATTGCCAATAATCTTTCTTGTGAAGCATACATGAGAAAAGCTTGACGTATAAAATTTCAATTATTATTTATACTTCATACAATCATTATCAAACTCTATCCAGCATGGTTAACAGTTAGGTTATGAATGTTGAAATTTTCAATCATTTCCCTTGGACACCTGTAATGTTACTGTGGCTTTCTTATGCTTTCTTAGGATGGTATCTATCTGTTCACCACATTATTTGGGTTGTGGGAATATTGGTAGTAGGTTTAGTGCTTACAGTTGTTGGGCAGAGCTTATCTTGGTTAGACCGTTTAATTAGATATGGTTCTCAAATATTAATAGTAGTTTTATGTTTAAGTGCATCGGTTGCTTTAGTAGCGACTTGGTCATTATTTTTTACGTTTGTTCTAACGCCATTAGCAACTACAGTTTTAGCCGAAATAGAGTTGCGCTTTGCAGGCTTTAGTAAACGAGACGCACTGTTGTTATTGAGTTTGGTTGCTGCCTTTGGTTTGGGAGTAGGTGAAACAATAGATTTATTTTTCTTGCCCAGTGGCAGATATTAATCTATCAAATTGTGAAACGCTTCAAATAGTGAACTTCTCAAAACTCTAATTTGATGATTGGCTTCGGAAAAATACCTGCACTAAAATACCCAAAATTCCAATTCCAGCAGCTATTAGTAGTAAAGACACCAAGTTAAAAGTAAGCCCAAATCCTGTTGCGTCATTTTGCCACCGGATCAGCCAAAAAGCATCTGTACCTAGCATAAATGAGGGTACTTGCAAAATATTAAAAATCAGGGGTAGCAAAAAACTACCTATCAAAAACACCATTAAGACTATTAACGTGATGTTACCCCAAGCTCCCAAAACCGAACGAGTTTTGTCAATAGAAGATTTAAAGGGTAAAGAACGAGGATCTATCTCACCAGGAGTATAAATTGCCATACCTGCACGACGATCTTCTACTTGAATTAACTGTGGGCAACGCAGAAGCAGTATAGCCATCCAGATATCACCACTTGCACCAGAAGTATTAATTACTAATACCCAAACTAACCAAGTAGCTTGTGGAAAGATTGCTAGTAAAACCAAACACACCAAATCAATCACTATCAAGGGAGCAAGCCCAATTGTTACAAAGGCGTTGCGAGAAAATATATCTCCTGGTGATGTGGCGTAAGCATAGGGAAAGAAATATTTAACTTTGATACCATAACGGGGTGATCCGCCAAAAGCACGAAAAGCCAACCCATGTAATAATTCGTGAATGACGAGCGTACCAAAAAAAATCACAACAAAAGCCAGAAACGTCAGAAATCCAGTCCAGGTTTGGGAAGATGTTTGCCAAGAAAATGTCCACGGTTGCCCGTGAATTACTTGATACAATCTACTTACGCCTGCCAGAGTTAGGACAAACAACAGGATACTCAAACTTGTCCAACGCAGAGCCAACTCAGGTGTGATGCGGAAAACATAAGTTGGTTCTCTATAAGTCGATATTGTCATGATTACGCCATTTCTTTGCCTATATCTCGCCTGCGCCGTAAGCATCTAGCTATGTCGCCAGTGGTAACAAACCCTTGCAAAGAGGTATTTTTGGTAACTGAAAGTTGCCTGTTATTTTCGGAGCGATCGCCAGATAATTAGTTACATTGTTCACTACTAACTCTCCAGAGGAAGCTACACAAGAGTGCAATGATCACTCAACGCGAATTTCAAAATCATGCAAATTCTGATTGAGATTACATCAATATATGAATTAGCAATCACAAATCAGAAGACATAAAATACTATTGACCATTCTGGTTGGTATTATCAGTACGAACAATGTACTGATAAGTTGGCGTATTAATCGCAATAGGTTCTACTTTCCCTTGAGCAACTAAGGTTTGATAAATCAGAGCAGCAACCTCAGCACGAGTGGCAGGCTGATTAGGATTTAGCACATTGGAATTAGGATAGTTGACTACTATATTTTTTTGGGTTGCTGTTGCTACCGAGCCAACTGCATATTGAGGAATCTGATTGGCATCTTTGTAAGTTTCACTAATGAGAACTGATGCCGGGCGCTGAGGAGTTGTTGTTGATGCTGTTGTTGTCGGTGGTGTTTCTGCCTGGGCTGGTGGAACCATTAAAGGCTGCATTAAGGAGGTAATTGCTAATGGGAAGAATAAAAATGGCCTTTTTGCCCTTTGTTGTCTCCTGGGTGCAGTAGCTGTCGGTGGGATTGTGGCTGGTGCAGTAGTTGCTGGTGCTGTTGATGTAGCAGGAGTTAAATCTAAACCTCTTGTTAAAGCTACAATGGCTTCAACTTTGGTAACTTCTTGACGCGGGCGAAAATAACCACCAGGGTAGCCTGCCATAAATCCTTGTTGATAAGCTTGCTCAATTGCATTAGCTGCCCAATAATTTGTAGGAACATCTTTGTAGACAGATCCACTTTCTATTTGCCGTATTGGCTCTTGATCAAAGGCTTGGCGAATGATTGCGGCAAATTCGTCACGCTCTATAGTTTGTTCTGGTCGATATGTACCATCTGGATATCCGGTAATAACATTTCTTAAAGCCAAACCACGAATAAATGGTTGCGCCCAATAACTAGGTTCAACATCAGGAAAAACAGTCTGTGTTGAATTTTGAGCATGAGTTCTTAACGGCGCAGATGCAAACACTGTCAAACATAAAGCTGACAAAGATGTACTGACTAACAACCATCTAGGTAAACTAATCATCAAAAATTACTCCTACGATTGTCTGATTCTGTCTAATTGATTTAATCTTATTATTGTGGGTATTCAGATTTTGTCTATCTAACAAAATTTAAAATATACATCTGTGGATAGATGATATTTGGCAATTATTTTTAGTTATTTGAAAAAGATATGTTTGGAATTTGAAAATAAGCTAATTAACGCTATTACAATTGCGTGATTTATCAATAAAAAACTTGAGATTTAAAAATATCAACAAATATTAATTTAAATCTTAGTTGTTTTATGATTTAAAAGACAAAGCTGTGTAGTTAAAGTGAAAATTCAATAGCAGATTCACAAGTTAATACTTAAATACGTAGTAATTTGAGGTATAATAACAAGTAAGTGCGTCGAAAAGTGCGCTCTCTAATTTTGTTTTAGATATCTAAAATTTCTGCAATGGTACCAACTTGGCGAAGCTAATGATACCTGTTGTTCAATTTTCGCCCCATCTAGGCGATCGCAGTTAAATCAAAGCTAACAAAAAGTTAAAAACTAAATAAAATACATAATTTTTGTACAATTATGGTACAAAAGCATAGATATTTAATGATTAACGGCAAGACTACAAAGGCTAGTTTTCGATAGCTTTTCAATTTGTGAATCTCCGATGACACACGAAGCTTTTCACGAGCCTAAGCAAAGATGTAAAGTTTTGTAAAGTTTTACGTAATAGTTTGCTCTCAAACAGAATATTCCATTGGAATAACTAATTTGCTTCAACTGGGTTAATTTAAGGTGTAAGGAGAATTAAAGTGTTTATTGATACCCATTGATATTCTTTAATATTCATCCTAAAAATTTATTTGGAATCCAATTTTATTTAATGATTGACTCGGTTTGTGCCTCTTAGCTATAAGGTGGCTTTGTACTTTTTCCCTCAACTAATCAAATACCGCCTTTATACTTTTTGTGAAGATGTAGCACACAGAGGGAAAATCAAGCGAATTCCCATAAGTATTGAGATGTGAGAACCAAGCATGAACAAAGATTTACTTCAACCAAAACTTAAAATTTTTTTAATTGATGGTCATGAAATTTGTCTGAGTGGAACACTCAAATTGCTACAAAACCAGTATCCAGAGGCAAAAATTTTTACTTATAAAACTGCTGAGAATGCTTTAAATCAAATTTCTATATTTCAGCCTGATTTAGTTGTCATGGATATTTGCCTTCCAGAAAAACCAGGTACAACGGCACGGACTACTACAGGTATTCAACTACTCAGGCATTTGCTAAATAACTATTCCAAGCTGAATATTGTGATTCAAAGTGAATATATTAGAAAATTAGTGCAATTAAAAACTGAGATAGATTCCCATAAAGGAGGCTTTACAATTGCTGATAAATGTCTTTCTAGCCGAGAAATGCTCACTAGAGTTAGTTGGGCATTACAGGGATTAACTCATCTCAAAGATATTCAAGCAATTTATTTCCAATCAGAACTCAAACCGGAGTTGGTGAAACTGCTAACCCTAGCTTTTCAAGAAGGGCTGCAAGATAAAGCGATCGCCCAAGAAATTAGTGTATCGGAACGCATGGTACGCCACTATTGGGATCGGCTCCAAAATTTGTTGGGTATTGATTGTCAAGAATTAAAAAATCAAGGAAAAAATGTCCGCGTCGTTACTCAAATTCGGGCTAGAGAAGCAGGTTTAATTGACTAGGGGCTAGAGGCTAGTAGATAGAGTAAATTCAATCTATCTGCAACCTCTAACCTGTAATCTATAACTTATAACATATAAAAAGCTTATGGCAGGAAAACGGTTTCTACTTTTTCATCACTGCCAATCCTGCTTGAGGAGGGAGGAGATAAAGAGGCAATGGCAAATATTTCCCTCTACTGTGCGCTTTTTGATTCTGGTGTTGATGACGATTCTATTGTGCATATACACCTCACCAGCTTTAGCAAAACTAGCTCAGAGTAACCCTTCTTTTGTTGCCATCTCTACAAAACTTTCTAATTCTGCCTTACAACAAGGAAAAGCACTATACGATGCCGGGCGATTTACAGAAGCAGTAAAAGTACTGCAACAAGCAGCCGAAGCTTATCAACGGCAAGGAGATACCAACAAACTTGCGGCAACTTTGAGCAATCTTTCTCTTGCTTATCAGCAACTCGGTGCTTGGAAAGAGGCAGAATCTGCGATCGCACAAAGTTTAAATATTCTTGGCTATCAAAAAGTAGAAAATAGGACACAAAAGTATACTAGCAGCACAGCAGAGCAGAAAAATCTTCCAAATCCGCAAATATTGCCTCAAACACTGGATATTAAAGGGCGTTTGCAATTAACAATCGGACAGCCAGAAGAAGCCTTGAAAACTTGGCAGCAGTCAGCAGATATTTACACTAAGCTTTCGGATCGAAACGGCGTAGTCCGATCACAAATCAATCAAGCTCAAGCATTGTTGTCAAGCGGATTTTATCGTCGTGCAGAAACAACATTGTCAGCGTTAAACCAAACATTGCAATCGCAGCCAGATTCTTTAGAAAAATTAATCACATTGCGATCGCTTGGTGATGTTTTTCAGTTAGTTGGCAACTTGTCAAAATCTCGAATTCACCTGTTACAAAGTTTAGAAATTGCCAAGCGCCTAAAATCTCCCGATCATATTGCTGCCAGTCTTTTTAGTTTAGGCAATAATGCCCGCGCTCAAGACCAAATACAACAAGCGATCAACTATTATCAACAAACAGTTAAGGAAGCTACCTCACTCAAAGTCAAAGTTCAAGCACAACTAAATTACCTTAGCCTCTTGATTGAGGAGGGACAATCAGAAACAGCCTTAAATTTATTACCAAAGATACAATCCGAACTAGAGCAACTTCCCCTCAGCCGTGCCAGTATTTTTGCTCGAATTAATTTTGCAGAAAGTCTCGCTAAGTTAGGGAATCAAGAGGACAAGGGAACAAGGGGAGGACACTTCCGTGCGGAGGTTCCCTCCGTTGAGGAAAGTGTCCGTCGACAAGGAGGTGAAGGGGGTGAGGAAGTGATAAGAGTAAATTCTTCCCCATCTTCCTCATCTTCCCTATCTTCCCCATCTGTTTCTCCCCCACTCCCCGCCTCTTCTTCCTCCGCGTCGTCACCCGCCCAACTCCTAGCTCAAGCTGTGCAACAAGCCCGCAGTTTAGATGACAAGCGAGCAGAAGCTTATGCTCTTGGAAGTTTGGGTAGTTTATACGAACAGACTGGGCAGTGGCAAGCAGCACAAAACCTGACACAACAGGCATTACTTTTAGCACAAGCTAGCAATGCATCAGAAATTGCCTATCGGTGGCAATGGCAGTTGGGAAGACTTTTAAAAGCACAAGGAGATTTGCAGGGAGCGATCGCAGCCTATGATGTAGCTGTAGAAACTCTGCAATCTCTGCGCAGCGATCTAGTTGCAGTTAACCAAGATTTGCGATTTAACTTTCGAGACAGTGTCGAACCAGTCTATCGGCAATCAGTGCAATTACTGCTGCAAGAACAACAAAAACAACCAGACGAAAAAACTTTAGAGAAAGCACGCCAAATCATAGAAGCACTACAGTTAGCAGAATTAGATAACTTTTTTCGGCAAGCTTGTTTGCAAGGTCAGCGAGTATTATTAGACCAAATTGTAGACAAAGAAAATCCCACAGCTGCTATTTTATACCCTATCATTCTTCCTGAAGAGATTCAGGTAATTGTCAAAATTCCCAAACAACCTTTACAACATCATCAGATTAAAATTTCTCAAGCAGAAGTCGAAAAAACAGTAGTACAACTGCGGCAAAATCTGATCAATCCTGCGGCAATCAAAGCAGTGAGATTACAGTCACAGCAAGTTTATAACTGGCTGATTAAACCGATTGAATCGAAATTGTCGGCAAGTGGAGTCAACACTCTGGTTTTTATTCCTGATGGAGTGTTACGCAATCTACCAATGTCTGTCCTTTACGATGGTAGACAATACTTAGTAGAAAAATATGCAGTTGCCTTAAGCGTCGGCTTGCAACTTCTCGATCCCAAACCATTACAACCACAGCAGTTAAAAGCTCTTACAGCAGGATTAACTCAGCCACCACCAGGGTATTCTAACTTTTCACCCTTACCTGCGATCAAAACTGAAATCGAAATGATTAATGAAACTGGGATATCAACTACTGACCTTTTAGATCGGCAGTTTACCAGTCAAGCATTAGAGAACAAAGTTAATGCTACTTCTTTTAACGTGGTACATTTAGCAACCCACGGTCAGTTTAGTTCCCGTGCCGAGCAGACTTTTATTTTAGCTGCCGATGGCCCAATAAACGTTACGGAATTCGACAATATTTTTCGTCGCCGAGACGAAACCACATCAACACCAGTACAACTATTAGTGTTGAGTGCTTGTCAGACAGCAGCAGGAGATAAGCGTGCGGCATTAGGACTTGCTGGAGCGGCTGTAAGGGCAGGCGCACGCAGTACAGTAGCTTCTCTATGGCAGATTGATGACGATTCGACAGCCCAGTTTATCGGCGCTTTCTATCGACAACTAAAAAATGTCGGTATCACCAAAGTGGAAGCTCTTCGCCGTGCTCAACTTCAATTGCTTCAACATCCTAACTACAATGCACCTGGTTTTTGGTCTGCTTATGTTTTAATTGGAAATTGGTTGTAAGTAAAAGGTACAGAGAAGTTAGGTTGGAGTAAGCCTCCGCTCCAAACTTCAAAAGGGGCAGAAGGAAATAGGATTTGATATCATGTCCGGTTAATCAAACTGAATAAAAATATTTGCTCGTAGTGAGGACTTTAGTCCTCAAGCCGGGACTGAAGTCCTCACTACAAACTGTTTATTATGGGTGATTTGGCGGACATCATATGACTGGTTTTTCCATTCATAGCGGGTGGCGATCGCATGGCATATCGGAGGCATTCGCCGCCAGTGAATCTGCTATGAAGAAACTCTTTGTTCAGTCCGCGCAGGCAGGCTTAGTTCTTATCGCCCAATTCTTCTAGAATTTGGGTAATATTTCTAATTTCCTTCTATTCTCTGTCTTTGGCATAGCTGCCTTATTTTTTAGAGATAAATATTTACATATAGCCGCCTGGACTAACTATTTTCTTGCGTAATTTGCGTGATTAGGAAAGATAAATATACAGCAGCATCCATTCTCTTGAAAAGAACTTATGACTAAATTTGAGCTAGACAATAAGGGTTTAACTTTGCCTATTACCCAAGCAGCTCGCACAATTGCCCAGCATTTTGCCAATCAGCAACCAACTTCTAAAAGTGCTGAAAGAGTCCGTTTGAATACACTGTGTGTGCTGGTAGTCAATGACTATTTGCAAATGATGAATATTCCTACTGATTTGAAGTCTAGCAATACTTGGAACCCTGTGATACGTATGTGTGCTGATGTGGCTGATATAGAAATACCAGGAATTGGAAGTTTAGAGTGTCGTCCCATACGTCTAAATGAGCAATTTTGTTACATTCCCCCAGAAACTTGGGAAGAGCGGATCGGTTATTTAGTTGTGCAGGTAGATGAGTCTCAATTGGAAGCAAAGGTGCTAGGTTTTGTCCGTAATGTTACTTCTCAAGAACTGCCTCTGAGTCAACTGCAACCTCTAGAAGCTTTGATTGAACATCTATCACCCACACTAAAATCAACAGTTCCAGAATCAGTGAGCCTGAGTCAGTGGTTTGCAGGAATCTTTGAAACAGGATGGCAAACACTAGAATCCTTGTGGAATCAACCAGAATTTGCACCAGATTTTGTGTTTAGAAGTAAAAATTTGATGGAAAAAATTCCCTCTACTCAGCCAGAACAATTTATCCGACGAGGAAAACTGATTGATTTGGGAATCCAAATTGCTAGCCAATTCGTCATTTTGATAGTGGAAATTAGCCCTTATGTAGATCAACAAGTCAGTGTTCGCTTACAATTACATCCCACAGGTAGTCAAAATTACCTTCCACAGGATGTGAAACTTACAGTTTTAGATCACTCAGGAGCAGTGTTTTTAGAGGCTCAAGCAAGAAGTGCAGACAACTACATTCAATTACAGTTTCGAGGAGAACCCACAGAGCAGTTTAGCGTTCAAGTAGCATTGAATGATGCCCAAGTTACGGAACGCTTTGTAATTTAGTTGAGATGAAGGTTTATTTTCAGACTTCATACTTTATTTAATTTATGGGTAAGTTAGTAGTTCTGAAATTCTCAGACGGTAGTTTTGAAGAAGGATTTGCTGTCACACTGCAAATTGGTACAGAAGGTGAGCTACCTTCATCGGAAATTGCAGGTAAATTACCTCCAGCAACAGAATTATTACAAAAGTATAGAGAGTGGCAGTCTAGTTACCTGAAGATGGGTAACCGCTATCGCTTATCGGCAGACAAGGTACAGGTGACAAATGTATCAATAGTTCAAGACTGCGATCAAACTGCTTATACTTTGCGATCGCATCTCAATAGTTGGCTACTTGCTCCAGAATTTCGTCCCGTACGGGAAAAATGGCTAGAACAATTGTTGCCAACAGACGAAGTGCGAGTCATATTGCAAACAGATAATCGGGATCTCCAGCGATTACCTTGGCATCTTTGGGATGTGATGGAACGTTACCGTAAGGCAGAAATTGCGATCGCACCTCTAAGATACGAACGAATTGCTTCTAAAAAAACATTTAATCACAAAGTAAATATACTAGCGATTATCGGCAATAGTCAGGGAATTAATACTCAAAGAGACAAAGCTTTGTTGGAGGCTTTACCAGCAGCAGAAGTCAGCTTTTTGGTGGAACCACAACGTAAAGAATTGAATGACTTTCTGTGGCAAAAAAACTGGGATATTCTTTTCTTTGCTGGACACAGTTCTAGTCAGGGGACTAATGGTGTTGGGCGCATATTTCTCAATCAAACTGATAGCCTAAGTATTAGTGAATTAAAATACGCTTTAAGAAAAGCCGTAGAACGGGGCTTACAACTAGCAATTTTCAACTCTTGTGATGGTTTGGGATTGGCAGAACAGCTAGCCGACTTACATATCCCTCAAATAATTGTTATGCGCGAACCTGTGCCTGATTTAGTAGCGCAAGAGTTTTTAAAGTATTTTCTCGAAGGATTTGCTGCTGGTGAGCGTTTTTATTTAGCAGTGCGGGAAGCAAGAGAACAACTCCAAGGACTAGAAGATAAATTTCCCTGCGCTACTTGGTTACCAGTAATTTGCCAGAACCTTGCGGAAGTACCATCTACCTGGCAAGATATTACCGGCACAATTGCTGCGAAACAAGCAGTCAAACCAATTGCTGTCTCGTCTTTTGTACGTAATTGTACTCAAGTTTTACTTACTAGTGCAGTTATAACTACAGTAGTGGTGGGAGTAAGATTTTTTGGGTTTTTACAACGTTGGGAGTTACAAGCTTTTGATGGAATGATGCGATCGCGCTCTGTTGTGCTTGATGAAGGGCCAGATCCGCGTCTTTTGTTAGTAACAATTGATGATGCTGACATTGCAGCCCAACGCCGTCAAGGCGAATCTCTCAAAGGTACATCTGTTTCTGACAAATATCTCAATCTTTTATTGGAGAAACTTCAACAGTATCAACCTCAAGCGATCGGTTTAGATATCTACCGTGATTTCTCTGCTGAATCTCCAGATTTAATCAAACGCCTGCAAACAACCGACAATTTAATCGGGGTTTGTAAAGGTAGTTATGCCAGAGGCAATACCACTGGCATTGAGCCACCTCCAGAGATTCCCGAACCTCGTTTGGGTTTTAGCGACTTTGTCAATGATGATGATGGAGTGGTGCGTCGGCATCTACTATTTATGAGACAAGAAGCAACATCACCGTGTCCTACAAACTATGCCTTTAGTACGCAACTAGCGCTCCACTATTTACATTCTCTAGGTATTCAACCGCAGTTCACACCCCAAGGAGATTTACAACTTGATCGCATGATTTTGCAACGCTTGCGATCGCGAAGGGGTGGTTATCAAAAAATCGACACCAATGGCGGTCAAATATTGTTAAATTATCGTTCTTCTAAGCAAGTTGCCGAACAAGTAACGCTGACGCAACTTTTATCAAATTCAGTTAATCCTAACGCTATCAAAAACCGAATTGTACTCATTGGTGTTGCTGCCAAAGGTGATTTTCCAGATTATTGGGCTACATCCTATGGAAGTGAGTTAGATAAACAACTACCAGGAGTATTGCTACAAGCCCATATGATTAGCCAGATTCTTAGCGCTGTAATTGATAGACGTCCTTTACTAAGGACATGGCACCCCATGGCTGAGGTGTTGTGGATTTGGTTTTGGGGTTTAGCAGCAGGATTGCTGACTTGGCAAATACGACATTTACTACCACGCTTGGTTGTGATTGTAATTGTTTCCTCTGGAGTTATTTATATTATCTGCTTAAGTTTCTTGATTGGGGGATATTGGGTACCATTTGTACCTTCAGTATTGGCACTTCTGGCAACAGTGAGCGTCACATCAATTCAGCATTCTCAATTAAAAAGTCAAAATTAATCGGTTGATTCATTTTTAATAGTTAACAGGCAATATTACTTACATATTTGACAATTATTAAAATGAGGGAGGGCTTATGAGGATTAGTTTACCATCGGTCAAACTGGTTTTAGCAGTTGCCCTCAGTAGCACTAGCTTTTTAAGTAATTTTACTTGGGTTAAAGCACAGAAGCCTGGGCCAATTTCAACACCATCTCCTCAACCAAACTTAAATTCATCACCACTACCTGCTTCTGCTCCTATTAAAGGAAGAGTACGTGTTGTATTGCCCGAACTGCCACCAGGAATAGGCCCTGCTCCTGGGGGGCGCAGATTTGGCGGAGCGACAAGGGGACAGTGTCCTACTGTCAAACTGCCTTTAGCTGCCCTAGTACCTTTGACAAAGCAACCACCATCGATAGTCAATGTCTGGGGATTAACTACACAAGAATATCCAAAGTTATGGTTCTACCTACCATACACGACTAACTCTGCCTATCCAGCTGAGTTTACGATGCTAGATGATGAGTCAAAAGATCCGCTCTATACAAGTGCGATCGCTTTACCAAAACAAGCAGGTGTGATAGATGTTCCTTTACCTACTAACGTTTCTGCATTGCAAGTAGGCAAACGATATCGCTGGTTCTTGAATATTTACTGCGATCCTCAAAAACAATCAGCCCCTATTTATGTTGAAGGAGTAATTATACGTACAGGACTCAACCAAACTTTGGCTAAACAACTGCAAAAAGCAAAGCCCATACAGCAAGTCGCTATTTACGCTAACAATGGTTTCTGGCATGACGCTCTCACAAAACTAGCAGAACTGCGTCAAAAAAATCCTCAAAATCACTACCTTCAGACAGAGTGGACAAATTTGTTAACAGCGATCGGCTTGGGTGAGTTGTCAACTATGCCTTTAATTCCTTGATATGGGACGCGGGGACACGGAGAAATCGTCAATCAGCTGTTACCCCTTTACTCTTAGTGCTTCTTGCCTAATACCCAGTCCTTGGAGTCCGTTTTCAAACTAGCCGACACTCGCGGATTACGAAAAACCAAGTTTTGAGCCTACCAAAAGCAGGCTTTGTCCTTGTAGCCTCAGGCTTTAATTTATTACTGAATCAATATTTCTTACAATAAATAAATTTTTGTGTAATTTTATGTTTTAGAGCATCTCAATTATTTATTTAATGTTAATCTTATGAGATTTTAATGAGTAATCAAAAAGTTGCGATTAATGACATTTCAAGCAGTAAATTACTTAGCAAGTAGATTTACCTTAGAGGTTGTTTGAAAAGTAGTTGACTGTGAGCTTCAGCACTTATTGATCCCCCCAGCCACCCTTAAAAAGGGGGAACCGGAATCAAAGTCTCCCTTCATAAGGGGGATTTGGGGGATCTAAGACTTTTTGCTACTGAAAAGAGGACTTTTAAAATATTCTCTTAGTAAGTAACTGTGGATATTTTCTGACATAAAAACGAAAATATCTTTCTATGACATTAATCTGCTTGTAGAAGCAATATGTCTAAATATTGCCAAAATCGAAAAAAGTCAAAATCACCATTTTTCTTTAAAAAAGATTAATTAAAATTTCTTCAAAAAAATATAGAGATGGTGTTGATGCGATCGCAAAGCAAGGTATTCTTGATGCTAAGTATAAAAATATACGATGATTGTGGTAACAAAAAAAATAACACGGTTGTATAATTGGCGCGTTCTCCTCTAGAAAAACAGCTATTAGGACAGGCTAATTTTTTGTTTCCTTTATCTTCAATTAAAAAGCATATGTGGCAAAAAGACAAAAAAGATAGTTCCATAATTAATTTAGCGTTATTGCTGGCGTTAGCTACAACTCCAATGACAGCGAATTTGACGCTCCTAGAACCATCATTAGCTCAATCTGCGGCTGATGTACCGTCTTTTCCACTGCCATCAGCAGTACCAAGTGATACAGTAGTGCGGATAGATGGTTCGAGCAGCATGGTTACAATTAACCAAACCATGAAAGAAAAATTTGAGCAACAGTTTGCTGGCACTAGAGTAGAGGTAACAGCTAATGGTACTGAGGCAGCACTGAAAGCTTTACAAGAAGGGACAATTGATATAGCAGCCATTGGTCGTGGTTTGACACCACAAGAGAAAGCTCAAGGTTTAGAGCAAGTGAGATTACGGCGAGAAAAAATTGCGATCGTAGTCGGTGCAGACAATCCCTTTAAAGGCAGCTTGACGAATCGACAATTTGCCAGGATTTTTCGAGGACAAATTACAAATTGGTCACAATTAGGGGGGCGTCCAGGTAAAATTCGATTTATAGATCGCCCAGCCACAAATGAATCCAGAGAAGCTTTTCGTAGTTATCCAGCTTTCAGGAGAGCTAAATTTGCTACAGGTGCAAATGCGATTCAGCTAACTGAGGACAACACCGCCGAAGTTGTCAGACAATTGGGCAAAGACGGTATTGGCTATGTTTTAGCAAATCAGGTATCCAAACTTAAAGGTGTGCGCATTCTCAGGATACATAACACTTTGCCACAAGATGCTAGGTATCCTTTTTCACAACCTTTTGTATACGTTTACAAGAAAAATTCTAGCCCAAACGTGAGTAGTTTTCTGGGTTTTGCTACCAACTCACCTGGAAAGCAAGCTGTGCAGGCTGCGATGACTGCTGAAGCCGAGGCGATCAGAGCCAGCCTAGCTCAAGCAGAATCTCCAGCACCGACAACGGCAGCAACAGTTCCCTTTACTGCGACTACCACACCAAATAACGTCACTAGCTCACCCACTACAGAACAGACTCCAGCTGCAATTGCTTCACCAACAACAATCACTGAAACTCCAACCACTGTAACTGATGCTAATACTCTTGTTGATAGCAATCAAATAGAGCAAAACCAAACAGCACTTTGGTGGTTAGTGTTACCATTTTTAGGCTTAGGCGGATTATTGCTGTGGTTGTTACGAAGAAAACCCAAGAATCAGACAAAAGAGGCTGTTGCAACATCTGAGCCGACTCCCGCCCTCGAAGAAACGCGATCGCCCCAAATGGCAGGTGTTGGTTCTGCTAGCAATGGTAATACTCAGATTGGTGATTCTAGCCTGCTACAAAAAGTATCTAAAATTTCATCTCACCAGAATCAAGTAGAAAACCTTACACACAATCATGGAAATGCCGTAGCAGGAGCAACCCTATTATCGAGCAAAGATTCACAAATAGTAGAGCGCGATCGCACATTTACTGAGGTCGATGAAACTACAATTAAATCAACACCTCCAGCCACACCCTCATTTACTGAGACTACCGGATTTGATTTAGAAGCACCGGTGACAGTTGTCAGAAATTCGTACACAGCACTACCAGAGCCGCTATATGCTCCTTCCCAGGAGATTCCGCCAACGATAGCAACAGAAAATACTTCTAGAGAGCAGCTATCTAACAAAGGAACACAAACCGAATCGCAGAGAACTTCAGTTAATAATGATGTTGAAGTAGTAAAAGATGAATATCCCCCACTTCCAGATGTTTGGGAAGATATATCTGAAGAGAAAATCTTATCAACACAAGTGATAACTACTTATGCAGAACCGCCTGAAGTTCCGCAGATTTCATCAGATGCACAGATAACATCACAACAGTCACAAGAGGTAGATGCTACACCTCCCACAGTGGCTGAAATTCCAGAAACACCAGACACAGCTTTTGTAGCCGAACAGTCAAACAATTCTGGAGTCTCGTTGCAGGATTTAGAGCCTTCAGTCACCGTTGACAGTAGTGCATACCGTCCTTTACCCGATGTTTGGGAAGAAACTCCAAATACTACACCTGTAACTGAAGAACAACCTGATGTTTCAACAATGAATACTTCTGCTCCAGAACTACCCGATCTGGGCGATGATGAATTGAGTATGCAAGCCCAAGCAGCAGAAGATACAATTCTTCAGCAAGTATCTAGCCCTAGTTCCAATGTTTTAGAAGACATATCTCAACCAGATAATAACTCAGAAACAGATCCAACAATTGGACCGTGGGCTACTATTTACGGCATCCATGATAATGAGAATCTAAATACCCATTTGCAAAGTTCCAGCAGCAATGAAAATGCTCAATCCCAATATTTAAATGTTGAGAATAGCATTATTCTTGTGCCTCGTACTCCTAAGTGGGCTTATGTGTCTTGGCAGGTTGCCGATACCGCTAAAGAAATGCTGCGGCAGGGCGGTGGTTCTCAATTTGCATTGCGACTATATGATGTTACTGACATTGATTTGAGTTATCAAACTCCTGTTCTGGTTCAGCAATATGAATGTGAGGAGACAATTAATGATCGCTATGTGGCGATTCCAGCTAGCGATCGCAACTACATGGCAGAACTTGGCTACGTGACTGATGATAGTCGCTGGTTGTTACTTGCCCGTTCAGCTATTATTCGTGTTTTCAGCCGCCCAGAGAAGGATTTCTGGTTCATAGCAGATGCAGAACTGATTATCCACGGGGCAACGGAACCTGGCTCAAGCGTAAATGTTGGTGGTCATCCGATTAAACTGAAACCAGATGGTACTTTCCACTTGCGTATACCTTTCACAGATAGCTTAATCGAATATGTGATGAATGCCACTGCTGCTGATAGCGAACAAACTAAATCGATTCGCGTGAAATTTTTTCAAGAAACTCCAATAGGGAATTCTGAATATTAATTACGATTTTTGTAGGGTGGAAAATGTTTAGGGTTCAATCAAACCCTTATTCTGATATTGTGGATGATGCTCCGAAGTTTCTTGAGCGAAATGCGCTTCAGGTACAAGGGCAAACTGCCTCACTTCGGGATTTATATCATGTCCGGTTAATCAAACTGAATAAAAATGTTTGCTCCTAGTGAGGACTTTAGTTCTTAAGCCAGGACTAAAGTCCTTACTACAAACTGTTTATCATGGGTGATTTGGCGGACATCATACTTATTTCCACCCTACGGTTATTAAGAATATGGCTTTAAGAAGTCAGACACTCATGTATAAATCACACAATGAAGACATGAAAATCTTTATTCCTTCTGCCTTCTACTTACCATTCAAGTAATCTGCTAAAGCCTCAGATCCACCAATAAGTTTGCCGTCAATAAAAACTTGTGGAACCGTCGATGCACCTGTTATGGCTTGCAAAGAACGAGTTGTTGCATCTTTACCTAAAACAATTTCTTCATAATCAAAACTGTGTTCCTTCAGCATCTGTTTAGCGCGAGCGCAGTAAGGGCAACCAGGCTTTGTAAACAGAGAAATTAAATTTGGTTTGACTGCACTGGGATTGATGTATTTGAGCATTGTTTCTGCATCAGATACTTTAAATGGATCTCCCGGTTCTTCTGGCTCAATGAACATTTTTTCAATTGTGCCATCTTTGACTAACATGGAATAACGCCAGGATCTTTTGCCAAAACCTAAGTCTGACTTATCCACAAGCATTCCCATTTGTTCAGTAAATTCACAATTGCCATCTGGAATAAAACAGATGCTATCTGCTTCTTGATTCTTTGCCCATTCATTCATCACAAAGGAATCGTTCACAGAAATGCAGACGATATCATCTACACCATTTTCCCTAAAAGTCTTTGCCAACTGGTTATAGCCAGGAACATGAGTTGAAGAGCAGGTAGGAGTAAAGGCTCCTGGCAAAGCAAAAACTATTACGGTTTTGCCTTTAAATAACTCGTCAGTTGTTACATTCACCCACTGATCGTTCTGACGCACGCGGAAGGTAACGTTGGGTACTTTTTCTCCTTCGCGGTTTGACAACATTAAGTTTAGCTCCTTGATTAGAATTCTCTTTAAAGCGTACTCGTTATGAGTATGAATGTCAATATATATTTTGCTGAAGGCGAGGTTATAGATCCCCGACTTTTTCAAAAAGTCAGGGATCTAAACAATGGGTGGATTAATAGTTCTCGGTACTAAGATTCTCTTCCAGATGCCCAAGTGTCACGCCATTTAACAGTACCTTCGCTAGCAATTACCCAACGACGAGAAACAAGGTTTTCCCGCAGGGGAGAACGCCCTTCTCGTAACATAGCGTATTTATAATTGATCAACTTACCAGCACTTTCGTTGAAGGGAATTTCGCCAAACCAGGTGTTAGAGTTGATGTATTCTAGGGGATGTGCTTTGCCAATATCCCAATTACCGAGTTCGGGACAATCTCCAATCACAACAATTGTTTCTCCAGGTTGGGTGCAGACGCCATTTAATTGTACTCTGACAATTGTTTGTCCTTTGACGCGTTCCCCAACATGGCTAATTGCGATCGCTTCTTTGGGAGCAAGTTCTAGGTTATAAATTTTCCCATCTTGGACTTCAAATTTGCGCCCTGTCAACAAGCAAGTATGTTCTCGATCTGGCAATTCTGTATCTACTACGTCTAGAGTCACGGCATCACCTCTGTTTAAAGCCACAAAACAACGGGACTCACGATAGCGGCGCACGTAGCAATAAACATCTGGGGTAATATATTTTTGCCACTGACTGCCCATTGAGATGGCTGGGTTGAGACGGCGCAATCCCGAAAGCTTGCGTATATCTCGATAGATAGGAGTATCGCTATCCCAACTTTCCATCATCGGACGATTGTAGGGATCGTTATTGCCGTAAATATTGCGATCGCCATTGGTATCATTATGCAGATATTGTTCCGTACCATAAAACAGGCAGGGAATTCCACGAGTCGTCATCAACAAAATCACTGCCAAGCGTAAAATATCATGGTCGGGGTTGACAGTTAAAAAGCGGTGCATATCGTGGTTATCGATAAAGGTGATTAGTTCTGTCGCACCGTTGTAGCGATAGTCTTCATCCAATACATTCTGAACTAAATAAAATCCTTTATCATCATAGGCTGCTAAAGCTTGCCGAATTGCCATGCACAACCCAAAGTCAAGAATTGTCATCCCAGAATTGTTGGTGAATTCAACCGCGCGATCGTCTCCGGGGTTGCTGTAAATCCATTCCCCAAAAATGAAGACATCTGGCTTGTGGTTGTACATCTCGCCTGTAAACTCTTGCCAAAACCAAATAGGCATATGCTTGACTGTATCCACCCGCAGTGCATCCACACCCCGATCCAACCACTGCTTAATTGCAGATTTAATATAGTTGCGGTACTGAACATTGTTTTCGTTAAAAGTGGCTAATCCTGAAAGTTCACAGTTTTGAACTTGCCACTCATCTTCCCAATTGCTAACTTCGCCGTAGTGATGATACCAATAGTCTTTATCATCATTGAAGTCAGCAATTTTGACTCCATCATCGTACAATTCACCCTTACAACCGCCTGTGTCTGGGCTGCTGTGGTTGCAGACAATATCTAGCACTAGCTTCATTTTGCGCTTGTGCAATTCCTCAATTAGGCGATCAAAAACAGTGTTTCTGGTTTCTTGAGTGTTATTGAGAGAAGGATCGTCATCAGCAGCAATAAAGCGAGGATTTAAGCGTTTAAAATCTTTTGTCCAGTAACCATGAATAGCAGCACTTTGAATAAATAATTGCTCAACTTGCTCAAATAAGGGGGTTAGCCAAATTGCAGTCACTCCCATATTTTTGAGATAATCTAGTTTGTCAATTACTCCTTGCAAGTCTCCACCCCAGTACTTGCCCCAATCTTGGGCATTTGGATCGTAAAGTTCAGGATTGGGGCCTTCACTGTTATTTGGATCGCCATCAAAAAAGCGATCTACTACAAGAAAATAGATTGTTTCTTGGCGAAACTCAATATCTCTGGTGTAAAGAAATTCTAAATCAATATCTGAATCTGGTTTTGGTGATTGAATAATTGCTTCTACTTCTGCTGTTGGATTTTCTACTTTATATTGAGCTTCTGAAGTTTGAGATGGAGGATTTGCTACCATAGTGAAGTGATAAACCAAGCAATATATAAAGGAACGATCACAGAACGTAATTTTGCACAATACTATTGCTTCATTACGTTCTTCTGTCATTCGACAGTATCTATTTATTTATAAAAAAAATAAATCTGTCTCAAGTTAGTTTTTATATTAAAACTTGAGATAGATACGAATTTTATTAAATTTTATAATATAATTAGAAAATATAAAAATAAATTATGAGAAGTAATAATCAATATATTAAGTAACTTGGTGCAATTTTAAAGATAACTGTGAATGTTATCATTTGTTATTGTTAGGGGCGGATTTTATGGATAATCTCCCTTCTCAAATTGATAATTTATTTTTTGAACCCACCCGTACATTACAGTGGTTAGTATAAACTTTCAAGCCTATTTACGTTTTGTAATATAGTTTGGTTTATTTCCACTAACTTACTTAAATGTTATTCATATTAAGTTTTTAGCGAACAAGATTAATATTAAAAACTAATTAACCTGGCAAGTAAAGAAACTAAATAATGTACTAAAAGCTAAAGATTAAAATAAAGCAGTTAAGTTGAAGCCATTATCCTAATTAATTTAGTGAATAGAGTTAGTGTAATTCAGATTGCCTAATTGTTAGACTCTTGTAGGATATAATTTTTCTACCCATTTCTTTACTAAGAGGGTAAAAACTTGTTGGCACAAAGTCCCATAATTGCCTTTACTATTCTTATACTCGTCATTTTTACAGTACCACCAATTTTTGAGCGATTTCGTTTACCTGGCTTGGTAGGTTTATTAGTAGCTGGTGTAGTACTAGGTCAAAATGGTTTAAATCTTCTCAACTCGGAATCCGAGACTATTAAACTCCTGTCAGAGATTGGTAAAGTTTACTTAATGTTCGTAGCAGGTTTAGAAATTGATTTAGAACAATTTCGTAAAACCAGAAATCGCTCGATTGGATTTGGAACATTAACTTTTTTAGTACCGCTAATTACGGGTATAATTATCGGGCGCTTATTTAATTTTGGTTGGAATGCTTCGGTTTTGATTGGTTCTTTACTTGCCTCTCATACTCTTTTAGCTTATCCAATTGTTAGTCGCTTAGGTGTAGTTACAAACGAAGCAGTAACAGTCACAATTGGTGCGACAATTTTTACCGATACGGGTGCTTTGCTCGTTTTGGCAATTTGTGTAGGAATTCATGCTGGAAAATTTACAGCTTTAAGTTTAGTTACGCTTTTAGCTGGATTAGCAATTTACTCTGTTGTAGTTTTATTTGGCTTTGACTGGCTAGGAAAAGAGTTTTTCCGCCGCTCAGGGGATGAGCAAGGTAACCAATTTTTATTTATCTTGTTGGCATTATTTATAGCTTCGGTAGGAGCGCAGGTAATTGGAGTTGAAAAAATTGTTGGTGCGTTTTTAGCAGGTTTAGCTGTCAACGACGTTTTGGGACGTAGCCCAGTTCGGGAAAAGGTTGAGTTTGTTGGCAGTGTTTTATTTATCCCTTGTTTCTTTGTAGACATGGGACTATTAATTGATATTCCAGCTTTTCTTAAAACTCTTAGTTCAGTTTGGCTGACTTTGGTAATTGTAGCGGGGTTAATTGGCAGTAAATTTATCGCAGCATTCCTGGCCAAACTGTTGTACCGCTATAATAACGCAGAATTGCTAACAATGTGGTCTCTATCATTACCACAGGTAGCAGCTACACTGGCAGCAACTTTGGTTGCATATAAAAGCTTAAACTCTGCTGGAGAGCGGTTGATTAATGAAGGTGTTTTAAACAGTGTAATTGTATTGATGCTGGTGACTGCAATTGTTGGCCCTATAATTACATCACGATTTGCAACTTCGCTCACAGTCCCCCAAGCAAACTTAGCAACAGATAAACTCTCAACTTGGTGGCAAAGTAGTATGGGTGAAGAAGTGGAAGAGCAAACACCCACACCCAGCCCATTCACTGTTGTAGTTCCAATTTATAATCCCAAAACCCAGCGCTATCTAATCGAAATGGCAGCGCTGCTAGCACGTCACGAATCTGGAAGAATCGTACCACTCTCAATCGCAGTCGGTCGAGTTCATATGGACGATCCGCGATTAAATGCAGCACTAACTCAGTGTCGGCAAAGATTGGCAGGAGCTTTAGAAATCAGTCAAGAATTTGGGGTGGAAGCTTCGCCAGTCACTCGAATTGATGACGATGTAGCTTTAGGAATTAGCCGCACCAGCCGAGAAGAAAACGCCAATTTAGTAGTCATGGGTTGGTCGCGTAATACTGGCTTACGTGCTCGCTTATTTGGTAATGTCATTGATAGCGTGTTTTGGTCTTCTCACTGTCCGGTAGCAGTTACACAGCTTTTGAGTAGTCCAACAAAAATTCAGCGTATTCTTGTACCAGTGGGAGATTTAACACCACAAACCGTAGGTGCTGTTAAATTTGCCCAAATTTTGGCCGATGTAAATCGGGCGCAAGTAGTTTTATTACACGTGTGCGATCGCCGAACACCTCAAGCTCAAGTGAGTAAATTTGAGTCACAGCTTGCTGAGATTGCTGCCCAAAGCAAGTTGCAGGTAAATACTAGTGTCAAAACCATTCTTAATGATGATATTGCCAGAGTTATTATCCGCGAAGCTGAGGCATTTGATTTGGTTGTGATGCGTTCTACTCGTTATCGTACTGCTGGTGGATTAGCTGTCAGTGAAGTAACAACCGAGGTAATTAAAGAACTCAATTGTTCAACTGTCTTGCTAGGAGAACCTCACTCGTGATCTTCTCTCACATCAAATCAGTGACTTCTAACCCTCGTTACTAGGTTCAACCTAATAACAAGAAGGGCAGTATCCTAATTTTTTCAAAACACAAAATAAAGTAACTCTGCTTAACGCTCTGCGATCCTCTGCGTGACTCTGCGTTTAAAAATAAACTCAAACATTTGGGATGCTCCCACAAAAACTAGAGGATCATTCATGAGCAGAGTTCATAATCAAGAAATGACAGCGAATCTTTCCCTTCTGCCCTTTGCCTTTAAGAAGCGATCGCAACAGCATAACGCAATACACAACAGCGATGCTTGTGGCGGGCTGCGCCTACACAAATTTTATTCACAAGATGGCGATCGCACTCTCTGCCATGGCATACATACACCAACGAAAATGATTGATGGAGCCAGAACTTCAAAGCAGCAGGGAAGTAGGAAACTTAAGAATTTTTGATCCATCCGAACAGTATATTTTGGTTTTGACAATAGCAAAAGTGGGTGCAGCTTGCTTTAATAGTAAAAACGACAATGCTGTATAAATTACTATAAAGTCGATTTCTAGCAAGTATGACCAAAAAGGCTCTAATTACCGGATTAACTGGGCAAGACGGTTCCTATCTCGCCGAACTTCTTTTAGAAAAAGGCTACCAAGTATACGGTTTAGTTCGCCGTTCTAGCACCAGCAATCTAGAGCGGATCAATCACCTTTTCAACCAAATCCAAATTGTATCTGGCGATTTATTGGATCAATCTTCGCTCATGGATGTTGTGAGCGATTGTCAACCGGATGAAATTTATAACCTTGCTTCTCAAAGCTACGTTCCTTTATCTTGGACACAACCCGCTCTAACTGCTGAATATACCGCCCTTGGTGTTTCCCGTCTTTTAGAATCAATCCGACGCTGTAAGCCAGATGCTAGATTTTACCAAGCTTCCAGTAGCGAAGTATTCGGTCAACCCGATGAATCTCCTCAAACCGAACGCACTGCTTTTCGCCCGCGTAATCCCTACGGTGTTGCCAAAGCATACGCCCACTGGATGACAGTAAATTATCGCCAACAATATAAACTATTTGGTTGTTGCGGTATTACTTACACTCACGAATCTCCACGGCGTGGAACAGAGTTTGTATTTCGCAAAATCACCCGTACTGCGGCGATGATTAAACTAGGTTTAGCCAATGAATTGAAGCTGGGTAACTTAGATGCTCGACGTGACTGGTGCTATGCCAAAGATGCAGTGTGCGCGATGTGGATGATGCTCCAGCAAGAAAAACCAGATGACTATATTATTGGTAGTGGCGAAACTCACTCAGTGCGGGAGTTAGTAGAGTGTGCTTTTAATTGTTTGGGATTAGATTGGCAGGATTATGTTTCTGTCGATCCCGCTTTTTATCGCCCAGATGAGCCTGTACAGTTAGTTGGTTGTATTTACAAAGCTAAAGCACAATTAGGTTGGAAACCCCAGTATTCCTTTCAACAGTTAGTAGAGTTAATGGTTGATTGTGATTTAAAAGCATTGAGTGACAATCCGTAATTAAGTAAGTAGGTGGAATCAAAGCGATACGCGTTAAGGAATGTAAAATAGCTGAAGCTCTTACTCATGACTAATAACGATCTTAACTAGTTCAATTTCTTTGTACTGTGCTACTTATGTGAGTTAAATATTGTTTTAATTTACAGGTTTACAGGTAACGCTCTCATCAACTGGTGCTGTCAAAGCAAGCATCATGATCTTAGAAAATACAACCTAGATACAGCCAGCGATTTTCAATCCAAAAATATATTAGATATTCAAGGAGGACAATTATGCAATCAACACCCGAAATTTCAACTAAGGTTGCAAATTTTCCTCTTGGTGTTAATATTTCAGGCTATGTAAACAGTGAATTTGGACTAGGTGAAGGAGTTAGAGGAACTATAAGAGCTTTAGAAGCTGCTGGTATTCCTTTTGTAATTAACAATTGCAATTTTAATACCATGCACAGAAAGTTAGACTCTACTTACACTGATTTCTCAGAGAAAAATCCTTATCCAGTAAATATTGTACAAGTCAATGTGGATATGATCCACACTTTTATTAATTCTACTAGTCCTGCATATTTTCAGAAAAAATATAACATTGGATTTTGGGCATGGGAACTTCCAGAATTCCCAAAAGAATGGCTACCTGCTCTTAATCTTTTTCATGAAATCTGGACACCCAGTAGTTACTGCACAGAAGCGATCGCACCTGTATCTCCTATTCCAGTACTGAAGGTTATGCATAGTCTCTTCCTTCCGCAGCCTTCAGCCACTAAACAAGCATTAGGCTTACCTGAGAATAAATTTATTTTCCTGTTTATCTTTGATTTTTGTAGCATTTTTGAACGTAAAAATCCCACAGCAATTATTGAAGCATTTCAACTTGCATTCGGAAAAGAAAATCAAGATGTGCTATTAGTAATTAAATTTTCTAACGCCAAATATTTTCCTGAACAACTCCAGAAATTAAAAGTCTTAATGGAAGGATTTAAAAATATCAAATTAATAAACGATTATTTACTCAAAGATGAACTTAACGCGCTTATCTACCACTGTGATTGTTATGTATCTTTACATCGTTCTGAAGGTTTTGGATTGACGATGGCAGAAGCTATGTTAT
Source organism: Chlorogloeopsis sp. ULAP01 (assembly GCF_030381805.1). Taxonomy (NCBI): domain Bacteria; kingdom Bacillati; phylum Cyanobacteriota; class Cyanophyceae; order Nostocales; family Chlorogloeopsidaceae; genus Chlorogloeopsis; species Chlorogloeopsis sp. ULAP01. The sequence goes on along the minus strand of NZ_JAUDRH010000023.1, from coordinate 13,460 downwards.
ACGGTAAACCGGTTATAGCAACTGCCTACTCAGCTAATACTGAATTTATGAATATTGGTAATAGTTTTCTTGTCAAGTACTCTTTAGTAAAATTAGCAGAAAATTACGGCGCTTACAAAAAAGGAAATGTATGGGCGGAGCCAGATATTCACCATGCAGCAGATTTAATGCAATACGTATTTAATAATTATGAAGAAGCAAAACAAGTTGGTGGAAAAGCAGCTCAAGATATTCAGTCTATGTTGAGTCCTAAAGTAATTGGAGATAAAATTAAAAGAAGATTAGAATATGTAATGCAAGTAAGTCATAAATACTCAGATATTTACCAATTGCAAACAGAGTTACAATATCAAAATGCAGAAAATTATCGATTAAAAACTCTGGTTAAAGAAATGGAAAATAGTAAGTTTTGGCAATTGAGAAATCAATGGTTAAAGCTCAAAAGAAAAATTAATTTTAATCATAAAAATTAATAAAGTATGCAAATTCATACAAATAGTAAAATACAAAAAATAAAAAATATTTACAAAAGGCGAGGAATACTAGGTTTATTAGGTTTTATATATCAAATAACTAAATCTCGATTGAAAAATAAGATAGCGTATCAAAAATGGATTAAAAAAAATACTTTTACCCAAAAATATATCACATCTGCTATTCAGCAAATTAAGGAATGGCAACTGCATCCAAAATTTTCAATTATTATGCCTGTTTACAATGTAGAGGCAAAATGGTTAGAAAAAGCGATTGAATCAGTTCGCAATCAAATCTATGCTAATTGGGAGCTTTGTATTGCTGATGATGCCTCTACTTATCCTCATATTCGTTCCATATTGACTAATTACAGTAAACTCGATCCACGCATCAAAGTTATTTTTCGTACAGAAAATGGGCATATTTCAGCAACTAGTAACTCTGCTTTAGAAGTAGCTACGGGAGAATATATTGCACTTTTAGATCACGATGATGAATTATCAATTAATGCTTTATTTGAAAATGCCAAATTAATTAATCAACATCCAGAAGCAGATTTTATTTATAGCGATGAAGACAAAATAGATGAGAATGGTAGCCGATTTTCACCTTGCTTTAAACCAGATTGGTCGCCAGAATATTTTTATTCTTGCATGTACACCTGTCATTTAGGTGTTTATAGGACTAGTATTATTGGTGAAATTGGCGGTTTCCGCAGTGAGTATGACGGCTCACAAGATTACGACTTGGTATTAAGAGTTGTAGAAAAAACCAAGAACATCTACCACATTCCAAAAATTCTCTACCACTGGCGCAGCATATCTGTCTCAGCCGCTTCTGGTTCACAAGCAAAGCCTTGGGCTTACACTGCTGGTAGAAAAGCTCTAGAATCTATGTTGGAGCGCAGTCGATATCCAGGGCGTGTAGAGGAAACTATTAATCCCGGAATTTACAGAGTTCGGCGTGATATTATTGGCAATCCCTTAGTTAGTATCATTATTCCTAGTGCTGGTACAACAATAGAAACTCCTTCAAATTCACTGTGTCTATTGGAAAATTGCCTCCGCAGTATTCAACAGGTGAGTACCTACCGCAACTTTGAGATTGTTGTGGTAGATGGTTATGATATTCCCAAAGAAATTTTAGAAAGAACCACTGCTAGTAATGTAGAACTAGTGCGCTGTGCTGAACCCTTTAATTTTTCAATGCGAATTAACAAGGGTGCAGCAAAAGCTAAAGGAGAGTTTCTGTTATTACTAAATGATGATACAGAAGTTATTACTCCTGATTGGCTGGAATCGATGTTAGAACTTGCACAACAGATGGAAATTGGTGCAGTGGGTGCAAAACTTTTATTTCCGGATGGGAGAATACAGCATACAGGAGTGCTAATTCTCGAAGGAAATCCTTGTCATGCATTTTATGGTTTTGATAACGAATACTCTGGTTATTATTGCTCAAATATTGTTAACAGAAACTACTTGGCTGTAACTGCTGCGTGTTTGATGATGCGAAAAGAGATATTTCAACAGTTGCAAGGATTGGATGAGGATTTTCCCTTGAACTATAATGATGTTGATTTATGTTTAAGAGCATATCAAGCTGGATATCGTAATGTAGTCACACCCTATGCCCAATTAATACATTATGAATCAGCTAGTAGACAAAAAGGATTAAGACCAGGAGAATGGCATCAATTAAATCAGAAATGGAAGAATTACTTTGAAAACTTAGAGATAGACCCATATTATAATGTAAATTTATCATTAAAAACGGCTAATTTTGAGATTTTCTAGGAAAGAAAAAACGAACCAGACTTTACTTACAGCATATTTCATATAAGTGCTGCTTTAACGTACCCTACTTTTGCGTTTACTCAAGAGAATTAGATTTAGTAAGTAGGATGTGTTACGGCTATGAAAAGATTTGAGAGTTTCAGAGAATAAGAACTAGCTGTAACGCACCACTAACGGGGCGGTACGTTACGCGCTGCTTTAACGCACCCTACTTTTACGTTTACTCAAGAGAATTAGATTTAGTTTCAGCTAGTTTTTTAGAAGCATTTGTGCGTTTCAAGAACAATACTGTACCTATAGCCCCAACGCCTAAGAGATTAGATGCTGTATCTTCTGGAGTACTTTCTGGAACAGCATTTACTATTAAACCTTGCGAAGCAGGTGTAAAGTCTTCATCATTTACCGCCATTGATATAAGTCCGTTGAATCCACTGCTAGGTAAATCACCTATTTCATCTTTATATTTGCTATAAACGATAAATTGGAGCTTAGTTGAAGTACCTATTTCTTGTAAGTTAACGTGATATTTAGTACCTCCAATCCAACTAGAATCCAGTGATTCATTTCCTTGTCTGTTTATGTCAGATTCAGATATTCGAGAAGCTTTAATACTACCTGGTTTGAATTTAATAGTACCAGAGCATAAATCATTTATTTCTTCTGCACATACATATTGAGCTTTAATCACAGATCTTGGATAAAAACCTCTTTCTGATGAAGGTTGTGAATCTTTCACAGAAGTGTTGAGAACAAAAGTAAAGGTACTTTCTCCCTGATTGGCAACAAAAGTATAACTTAAATAGGGCGTGGCTAGAACAGCTTCAGGAACTAAACAAGAAATTACAGAGAAAAACGTACTGAACCCTATAACTCTCTTGAAGTTATTTAGTTTAGTCAAATAACCCATTGAAGCACCTCCAAGTTTTTGGATTAAATATATAAATTGCAAAGCCAATATTTCTGGGTATAGTTGATGTTTTATCTGCAATTTACCCAGATCCCTGATGTTAGAAAAAACTATTTGTAGATTTGCTTTTTAAAGAGTGGAGTAATTTACAACAGAGCAATTTTAAATAAACTATATTACTGCCGTAACTCTGTTACCACTCTAATTTGTTGATGTATTTTTTAATGTCTAATACATATTATCAAAGCATAAATAATAGTAATTATACTGATTAATTTGCTATTTTTTATGAAAAAAAAGATAGATTTTGACACAATTTATTTACAATTTTTCACTCTATTGTAGATTGCACTATATTTTTTATTTAAGAATAAATTAACTGACGTTATTGTGGAACATAAAATAATTTTCTTTTGCTAATTTTGAGGATGAAATAGTAGCAAAAAATTATAAATATAGTTCGCGATTAAAGAAAATCATACCAATACTGTGCAATCTATCAAGAAAACAATTCTCAACATAATATGTATTTACGCAAAAAACGCAAAAAATTCTTTGCAGAGTTTGGAGTGATGATTTTGTAGATCTACACTCCCAAAACTCTAGTGACTTGCAGATTGCTGTCTTGAGTCTTGCTGATGTGCAAGCGATCGCTTAATATTTGTCCCCACAGCAATTACTTTTTCCAAGGTAGTTTAGTACCCATCTCAGTTAAAGCTGAGAACACAAGATACAGCACAAGAACAACAATGCCGATGAGAAAAAAAACAAAGTCGTTATCCATTCTTTATTTGTGTAAGTAGCAACAGAGACTATCAAATCTAGATTAGTAGCTGATGAACTTGTAGTACAGCACCACCGATGATTATTTGCGCAAAATTGCAGTAGTGACTCAAAAATTGATGCCAGAAAAAATATGCTGAGGTATAAATGTGTCTACAAGTAAGTGAATTATGCAGTAGAAAGCGCAGATAATACCACACCGATTATGAAAAACAAAATTATAGCTATAGCCGCATTTGTAAGTATAATCAGCACTATACAAACTGCTGTAGCTGCCAACTCAGAGCATATTAGGCAACTGTTAGCAAACAAACAATGTCGTGATTGTGATCTCAGTGGTGCTGGTTTAGTAATGGCTGACTTGAGTAATGCAAATTTGAGAGGAGCTAATCTTCGTGGTGCAAATCTCAGTCGTGCCAACCTCAGTGGTGCTGACTTAAGTAACACCAACTTAAGTGGTGCAGGATTATTTGGTGCTAACTTAAGTGGAGCAAAATTGAATGGGGCGACTCTAGTGGGTACAGATTTGAGAAGTACTTATTTAGTAAATGCAGAAATGACTGGTGTGAATCTCAGTAGCGCCAATTTACAAGGTGCCTTGGGCGTGCCATTACAAATTGCCAAATCAGAAGATTTCTATGCTTGGGGTGTTGCTGAAGCACAAAAAGGTAACCATCAACAAGCGATCGACTATTTCGAGCAAGCGATCGCTCTTCAACCAGATTATGCGATCGTTTACCTAGCTCGCGGTGTTGCCCGCTACCAACTATTTGACAGACAAGGCGCTTTTCAAGATGCCCAGACTGCTGAAAAATTATTTACAAACCAAAAAAATAGTGAAGGTATGCAAACCGCACAAGCTTTTATGAAAGAACTGCAAACACCCCAAACAGCCCAAGTAGATCGTGGTAAACCAAATTTTATGGACTTTTTGGGAGGAATTACTTCACTGTTTCTTCAGTTAACACCCTTTTAGGAAAAGGGGGAGAGTGGAGGATGGGAAGACACGGAGACGCAAAGACGCGGGGAGGGGGAAACAAGGAGACAATTAATCACTGTACGGGCGGGTTGAGAAGATAGATTGTTGGTTTCAGTGAAAGATTATTTATCAAACCCGCACGGCAGTCGCACTCGACGCGCTTAACCCGCAAGGGCGCACTGGCTCCGCAACGCGCTGCCTCCCCTACTAACCACTAACCACTAACCACTAACTAATGACTATTTCTAACCAATTGTGGGAAGCAAATCAAGAACTAGCACAAGCTTGTCTAGTACATCCCTTTGTCCAAGGTATTGCAAATGGTACTCTAGCAACCTATAAATTTGCTTATTATGTAGGACAAGATGCATTTTTTCTAGAAGCCTTTGCCCGTGCCTACAGTATCGCTGCTGCTAAAGCTCCAGACTGGCAAGGTTTTAATACATTTCATTATTTAGCTGGAGGTGTGCTGCAAGAACTATGGCTGCATGAAAGCTACGCAGCTAAGTGGAATGTTAATTTGCATTCTGTAGAAATAGGAGCCGCTACCCGTCGTTATACAGACTTTTTGTTGGCTACTGCTTGGGGAAAAGATATGGGTTTAACTGCTGCGGCGATGTCTCCTTGTATGCGTCTTTATGCCTTTTTAGGAGAACAGTTAGCTCAAGATGGCATTCCCAATCATCAGTATGCAGACTGGATTCGTACTTACAGTGGCGGTGATTTTCAGTCATTGGCACAAGAATTAGAAAGTTTAGTTGAATGCTACGCAACTACTTCTGCCTTGACTGACTCGACTTATCGTTATGCCATGTTATGTGAGCGAGATTTTTTTCAAGCAGCGTGGGAAGTAAAGGGATAGAAAATAGGGAGAACAGACAAACAGAAAAATTCTCTCTTACTCTCCCTAGCTCTGTTTTTAAGACAGTTGTTCATGGGCAAATCTCTTTCCCATACCCCATCAACTATTTATATTGCTTCAATCTGAAAATTTTGAAACGTGATTTGACAGTCTTCGTTTTCTGGTGATGCACATACTAACCCTACCTGCACTGTTTCTTCCTCAATTAATGACTAAAAGTATTCTACGCGGGCATCAAAACCGAGTTCACGTAAAAATTGAGAATGCTTTTCTGCTTCAGAGCGATCGCGAAATGTTCCAGCATTCACATAATGTCCCAATTTGGATCTAGCTGCAAAAGCTTTGGGAATATACTGACGCACTCTAGGAAGAGTATCAGCCCGACGAATTGGTACAACTACTACATACCGATTCCGATTCGCAGGGGTAGGATTGTTAATTGCAGTGGGGGGGTTATTGCTACCTAATCCTAATCTTTGCCAAGTTGAAAAATCTACATTTCCAGTTGGATACATTCCAGCATCTCGCTGGAATTGCGCTACGGCATTTCTTGTTGTTGCACCATAGTAACCCGTGATTTCCTCTGTAAAAAATCCTAGTTGGCGCAGACGTTGTTGCACTGTTGACACTCGCGAACTTTTCTCACCTAAACAGATATAACCGCTATTTATTGAACAAGCAGAATTTGGGCTTCCCATTGCTCTAGATATTTGTGCCAAGGTTTGTGGATCGGCAATGCCACTAGGTGGGAGTTGGTTATGTTGCTGGAAAAGAATTACAGCATTTGTAGTTGTAGTACCAAAATAGCCAGTAGGATTTCCCTTAAAATAGCCCAATTGTTGTAATTTTCTTTGCAATTCTGACACTTCTGGCCCAGCATCGCCTTCACTGAGATTATAGGAAAAGCGATCGCTAGTATTACTGAAAGTATAGCTTTGACGAGACTGTCCATTTTGACATACGTATTGTAGGGCTTGTTGAGTCTGCGCCCCTACTATTCCTGTCGTACCTATATTATTAGCTCGCTGAAATTTTTTTACAGCTTCTTCAGTTAATACACCAAAATTGCCATTGATCGGCCCTTGAAAATACCCTAAGCTTTGTAAACATCTCTGAAGATTACTAACTTCCGAACTGCTATCTCCTCGTTGCAGTGCTAACGCTTGTCCTGCAAAATTGAAAACTGTTATAGTAACCGCCACAGACAAAAGCTGTGCTATTCCACTATGAAAGTGTTTATTTGTAGGCTGCTTAGTTATAAATGTGCAGTCAAATTTGGTTTTAGATACTTGGGATAAAGGGAAAAAATTAATATTTTCCATGTGTAGCTAATTACTAACTTTTAATTGCTTTGCTGGTTTTACAAAAAAAGTCAGAGGCAGAAGGCAATCTGTATTAATAACAACTTTAGTTTTGAGTCTAAAGCCCAGTAAAAAATAATTGTATAGAGGCACTTCTGTTCTAGTGCCTCACTACTTCTGCTTTGTGAAATCTCAGTTCAGGCTGCTGTATTACATAATGCAGTGTATATATAAATATATTCAGTATTCATTCTAGTTGCTGAGTCGGAAATAAGTCTATAATTTACAATATAGTTAGCAGTATATTTGCTAGACATTTATTTATCATACTTTAATCTCTCTCGGTAAACTGAGAGTGAAAGTAGTAAAAGCTGCTTGACTTTCTACACGAATTGAAGCTTTTAAATGTTTTACCAGCTTCTGTACTAATGCCAATCCCATTCCTGTACCTGTGTGTTTCCACGGATCATGCTGGGGAATGCGATAAAAAGGCTCAAAAATGCGTGAAAGTTCGTTGGTGGCGATGCCAATGCCATAATTAGTAACGCTAATCTGTACGGTATCCCCTACAGCAGAAGCAGCAATCATAATAGAACCACCAGCAGGCGTATATTTACAGGCGTTATTTAACAGTTCTGTGATAATACGTTCTAAGTCGGTAATATCAGTTTCTAAGCAAGGAAGCTCACCATTTATATCCAAAATTAAGTTTTGTTGATGACAAGCGGTAAGTTCTCGAAAAGATTCAACAATCGGAGGAAGCCAGGATTGTAAATCGATTGTAATTAAAGTTAAAGGTTCGATTTCAGCCTCTAGATATGTAAGTGTCAGTAGATCATTAATCAATTTGCTTTCTCGCCCACACTCACTTTGGAGAATCTGTAAAAGCTGAGATACAAGCTCTGTATCTAATACATTTTCTTGTCTGATGATGCTATCTAGTGTTTGAACAGCAAGACAAATACTTGTAATTGGTGTTCGCAGTTCATGAGAAAGGGTTCTGAGGAATTCGTGTTTGAGGTTTTCGAGTGTTTCAATGTCTGTTAAGCGTGTCTTAGCTTGTTGCCAGAGACGAGATTGACAAATAGCGATCGCACATTGATTGGCGATTTGCTGCACCAGATTAACTTCCCATCCCTCAAACTCTTTTTCTGTTGCCCTAGTTAGCCAAATATTTCCCATCACTCCTTGTAGATCAAAAATTGGACAAGCAAGCTGTGTGATTACAACTAACCTTGGGTTCCAATCCCGCATAATTTTCCCAAATTGCAAGGATTGTTTTTGCAACAGTGGCTCATAAAGTTCAGGAAAGTCTTCAATTACTCTCACAGCTCCTTGGCACAAAGGAGGAGTGGTGGTGTATTCGTGGGCAACAGTCGCAAGGGTGTTGCGAGCATTATATAGTTCGATTTGACAGCGATCGGCTTGTAATATACGTCCTAACTCCTCAGTGGCTGTTTCCAAAATCCGATCTATATCCAGATTGTCACGAATTTGCTCACTCAGGCGCTGCATCAAGCCTTGAACTTGTAGAGTTTGCTGTTGCCATTTCAACTGAGCTTGCAGAGCTTGTACTTGCCGATACAGTTTTGCTTGTTGGGCGGCAATGCCAATTTGAGTTGCTAATTGCTCTAACAAATCTATTTCTGTTTGCTGCCATTGTCGTGGTTCACAGCAGTGTTGGGTAATTAATAGCCCCCATAAATCTTGCTGAAATATAATCGGCACTACTAAATTAGCTCTCACTTGCAAAGAAGCCAGAACATCAATTTGACAAGGATGCAATCCTGCTGCATATATATCCTCTACAATTTGAATACAACCACTTTTGTAGCGCTCTAAGTGTCTTTCGGTAAAACAGCTAACTTGAAGATTGATTCCTACCAGCGAAGTACCGGAAACAATTGTAGATTCTGCAATTATGACTCCATTGCTATCATCCTGGAAGCGATAAATTAACACGCGATCGCTCATCAAAAATCGCCGTAGCTCCGTAACTATCTGATTGAGTATCGCATCAAAATCTAAAGAGTCACGAATCCCTTGGGTGATTGTTCCTAACAGCTTTTCCCGCTCGGCTTGACGGCGTAGTGCTTCTTCTGCTTGCTTGCACAGACGCGTAGCGGCTTGCCGTGAGGCATCGCTAATATTAGTACTAGTACCAATCAAGCGGTAAATACGTGAACTTTCATCCCATAAAGGAGTCAAAGTTGTACTCCACCATGTGGGAATTCCTTGAAATTCCAGACATTCTTCATAGGAAATAGTTTTACCAAAGCGTACGCAATCTGCATAATGCTGACGCGCCCTTGCTGCATCTACTGGTGACAGCACCTCCTCCAGTTTTCTTCCTTGCAGCTCCTCTGAACTCATGCCAATCCGATGCTCATGAATTGGATTGATCCCCAAATACCGAAAGTTACCATCCTCCAGAACATCAATCACAAATACAGATGCCTGCACATAATTGCAAATGCTGCAAAGAAACTGTTGATGATTTTGATTTTTTATATCTGTATTGATCTGAAAATGCTGACAAGACGGCTGTGCCAACTCTGTGGTAGATTCAGATGGATTAATAGTCATGCGAGAGTCCCTGGGGTGTGGTAGCTGAGTCTACTAGGCGCTCTCTCATACATATACAAAAGTTGTGGTAGATACTTTTTAGCGCCTAAGGCAAAGTACTTTTAGCGTTGATTGACGCTTATTTGAATAATGTGTGCTTCTAGTTGGAAAGCTAGTAAAGCTTATGGGAGTAAGTTTAATTTTTCCTGCTAATACAAGCTATGCTACATTTGCAGGTCAGTCAAAACGCGACATCAGTGATTTTCAATATTGTCTTAAAATCTTTGCACAAAAAATTATCAAAATTTGATGACGTAGACAAATTTTACAAATATTCATAACAATACAATTTAAGGACACAGAATTGTTCAAGTGAGACAGTTGCCCTACGTAAAATTCCCCCATCAGGGAACTAAACGTAGAATATCGTCACACTGATTGTGTAGATGCGTAGATGTCCAGAGTGCAGCTTCAAGGAAAAGTAGGCTACATTCCTTAGAGTACAGAACTAAGTGAACTAAAGCAATTCTTTTCAGAAACAAGGCAATGAAAACAGAGAAGTCTGTAGCCGCAGGGGCGCAGTGGCTCCTGTGTCTGCCCTATTTTCACATAAGTACTATCAAGCAGGTGACATACTCCCTACGCTGACCTCTTTGAGGTACAGCGAGGGCTTATCGGTTTTTTAGTTCGAGCTTCAGGCTTTACGCCTATCACGGAATGCCCTACCGCGATTGCACGATTTTTGATTACAATGGCTGAGTTGTGATCACGGCTTATTTCTAATCCGCATTTAGGACAACAATGCCACCTATGTGCTAAAGATTTTGATACTTTAGTACCACAACTAGAACACTGTTGACTAGTTCCGTTTGGATTCACTTCTATTACTAATCCACCAGCATTTGCAGCTTTGAGTTTTAGTATTGACAAGAAGCTAGCCCAACCAGCATCATTGACTGATTTAGCCAATCGTGATTTAGCTAAATTTTTTAGATTCAAATCTTCACAAGCGATAAACTTAGCTTTAGCGACTAGTTTATTAGCCACTTGATGATGAAAAAACTTACGCTTATCTACTACTTTCTGATGTTGCTTCCCAACTTTAGAAACAGCTTTAGCTCTACGTTTGCTACCTTTGTTCTTTGTAGAGACTCTCCGTTGTAACTTAGCTAACCTATCTTGCGATTTTCGATAATATTGTGGAATCGGTTCAGCATTTCCGGAATCATCTACTAAAAAATCAATCAAACCAAGGTCGATACCTATTGTATTTTCTTGATTTGGTTTTTCTTGAGGAATTAGTACTGGAATTGACTTATCCTCTAAACTCAAAGCAACATACCAACCATCAGCTTTGACACTAACTGTTGCTGTTTTGATAGTAAAGCCATCGGGTATAGGTCGGTGGTAAATGAACTTGACCTCGCCAATCTTTGGCAACTTTATCTTGTTGCCTTTGATACAGCATTGATTCATCTGTGTAAAAGTAAATGACCTAGATCTACCTTTACCTTTGAATCTTGGTTTACCAAATCTTTTACCTGTGTGATCTGGGTTTACAAATCTATCAAAAGCTAATTCAACTCTGTTGACACAATTTTGTAATACTTAGTAGGATGATAAATAAAAATCACCAACAATACCTAAAAAGTTTTGACTGGAAAGACTCAGTACTATGGACTAAATCCTACTTCATTGCTAGTTGTGGCGGCGTAACAGTTGAACAACTAAAACAATATGTAGAATCTCAAGATTCTCCCTCCTAGTTATAGACCCTGTTCGGGATTCATCCCTACGCTAACTTCGTATAGCGAGGTACTTCTCCCGATTGAAGTTAAAACCGCTCCACCCCTTCGATGGCTTCAAACTTCTTGCCACTCTCACTAATCGCTCTTGCAGCTTCTCCACACGTGCGCGGAGTCGGGAAAATCTTTTCAGGATTAGCCAAACCCTGAGGATTAAAAACTTGCCGCACCCATTGCATTGTTTCTAAATCTGCTGCTGTGAACATCTCTGGCATATAGCATTTTTTATCTGCACCGATGCCATGCTCACCAGAAATACTCCCACCAACTTTCACACACAATTTGAGAATTTCTCCACCTAATTCTTCCACTATTTCCAATGCACCTGGAACAGAATTATCATAAAGAACCAACGGATGAAGATTGCCATCGCCGGCGTGAAACACATTAGCGATACGATAACCATATTTTTGACTTAATGCTTCAATTTCTTGCAGTACATAGGGCAATTGAGTACGAGGAATTACTCCATCTTGTACATAATAATCTGGACTTAAATGCCCGGCGGCGGCAAAAGCTGCTTTGCGTCCTTTCCATAATTTCAGTCGTTGTTCTGGATCGCTTGCAGATGTAATATTACGTGCTCCATTCTGTTGACAAATTTCTGCTACTCTTTGTTTATTTGCTGCAACCTCCACTTCCAAACCATCAATTTCTACTAACAGGATTGCAGCCGCATCGCGAGGATAACAATTTAACGCTGTGACATCTTCTACGGCGTTGATGCTGAGATTATCCATGATTTCCATCCCGCCAGGAATAATTCCTGCACTGATGATGTCAGAAACACTAAGCCCAGCTGCTTCAATATTTGTAAAATCTGCCAGTAAAACACAGATTGATTCTGCACTTTTGAGAATTCGCAGCGTAATTTCTGTAGCAATTCCTAAAGTTCCTTCCGAACCAACAAATATACCCGTTAAATCATAACCAGGCATTTCGGGTATCTCTCCGCCCAAATCTAGAATTTCACCTTCAGGAGTGACTATTTTTAACCCCAAAACGTGGTTTGTAGTCACACCATACTTGAGACAATGCACTCCCCCAGAGTTTTCGGCAACGTTACCACCAACAGAGCAGATAATTTGACTGGAAGGATCGGGAGCATAGTAAAATCCAGCACCACTTACTGTTTGCGTTACCCAACTATTAATCACCCCTGGTTGAACAATCACACGTTGGTTTTCTAAATCTATATTAAGTATTTGCCGCATTAAGGAAGTAACAATCAATACGCTATTCGCAATCGGCAAAGCACCACCCGACAAACCAGTACCAGAACCGCGAGCAATAAAGGGAACAGAGTATTTATTGCATATCTTTACTACCGCCGCCACTTGTTCTGTAGTTCTGGGTAATACTGCCACAGCTGGGCGTTGGCGATAGCTGGTTAATCCGTCGCATTCATAGGTGATAAGTTCCTCGCGGCGTTGTACTACGCCATTTTTGCCAAGTACAGCCTCAAATTCTTTAATAATGGGTTGCCAATTACGTTTTTGTGTATCTTGGATCAGCATAGGTAATTTTTATAGTTGCAAGAAGATATTCTGATTATTCGTAGCGGTGATAGGGGTGTACCGCTTCTTTAGTTGTGCTGTTTAATTTAACATTCCACAGCGATCGCCTCTATACCTTTAAGGATAATATTTAGTCCAACCTTAATATCAGCTAGTGTCTGTTCTTCTGTGATACTACTAAAAACCCAAGACTGGGTGGGAAATTGCTCTGGTTGTTCGTGAAGCCGCGTCAGTAAATTTTACAACCTGCTATTGTACCCGATGTTTTTCTAGAGAATTTGAAGGTAGGCAGTCCCTATGAACTTCGTACACCACCAAGTATGAAAGAGGATTCTTTCCCCTACACCCCTAAACCCTTATACACGCCAGATGACGCCACGTGCTTTATGCCGGGAAACCCTTTCGCCAGTCGCTACAAGTCGGCACTAGACGCGAAGCGGCTTCCCGGAGGGTAGCCGCCCAACGCGCTGG
>NZ_JAUDRH010000022.1 GCF_030381805.1 Chlorogloeopsis sp. ULAP01 | reverse complement strand
ATACCATTTCACTTTTTGAGTGATTCATATTCAACCCCTCCCAACCTCCCCTTACTAAGGGGAGGTGCCGTAGGCGGTGGGGTACATCCATATCAGCCTTTTCGTGAAATAGTATCACTTTCGATAGAAGAGCAAGCTTGTTTGATTTCTCCTGTGATGAAGCGACGAGTTGTAGCGATCATGAGGGAAGGCGATCGCCAAGCATAATCACTTTTGGTTACAGCGAACCTATCAAAGCTTAGTAATTTTGTAGCAAGTAGCTATCGCCTGGGATGTAGGAGCATTTATAAAGTAATTATTAAATTAGTAGAGTGTGTTAACGCACAAAACAAAAGATAGTGCGTGGCGACTTTTTATTGTTTGTTTACTTGCAGTCTCGCCAAGAGCGCTGCCATACACCTGGGGACTGGTGACTAGGGACTAGTAAGAGGATGGGGAAGAGGAAAATTGGAAGGGGAAAGCTCGTGACTCACGTTCTCTCTCCTTGTCTCCTTGTCACCCCTGCCCCGTGTCTTCTTGTTCCTAATCCCCAATCCCAAGTATCCAATACCCAATCCAAAATCCAAAATTGTTATGTTTCTAGTCACAGGAGCAACGGGAGGAATCGGTCGTCGCGTCGTGCGACTGCTACGGGAACGAGCAATGCCAGTACGGGCATTTGTGCGCCTGACTTCACGCTATGGAGAATTAGAACACCGGGGCGCTGACATCTTTATTGGTGACTTACAACAGGAAAATGATATTCACAAAGCTTGTCAAAATGTCCAGTATGTGATCAGCACTCATGGTTCCGATGGGAATCCGCTAGCTTTAGACTATCGTGCCAATATAGAACTGATTGATCAAGCAAAAGCTAATGGAGTACAGCACTTTGTTTTTATTTCTGTATTGGGAGCCGATAGAGGATATGAAGATGCTCCAGTATTTAAGGCAAAAAGAGCTGTAGAAAGATATTTGGAAAGTAGTGGCTTAAACTACACTATTTTACGTCCAGCTGGACTAGCATCAAATTTGCTGCCTTTAGCAGAAAGATTTCGGGAAACAGGAGTATATTTACTCATTGGAGATCCCAAAAACCGGACTTCAATTGTGAGTACAGATGATTTGGCAAAGATGGTAGTTGATTCTGTAACGATTCCAGCCGCTCGTAATCAGATTTTACCCGTCGGAGGCCCGGAGGTTTTATCACGAGAGGATATTCCCCGAATTTTAGGTCGGATCTTTAACAAAGAGCCAGTCATAATTAATCCACCAATGTTTGTCATTGATGGGTTACGTAATGTCTTAGGTTTTATGAATCCGCAAGCTCAAAAAAACTTGGGAACTTTTCGCACATTGCTGGCAAATGAATTTTTCTGTACAAAAGAAGAAATTGCCAATTTAGAGGCAATTTTTGATTTGAAGTTGGAGCCTTTGGAAAACTTCTTGCGACGTTATTTGGCGGTTTAAATAGGGACTGGGGACTAGGGATTAGGGATTAGGAAGAAAGAACTCTTAATACCCAATACCCGATCACCAGTACCCAGTCCCCAGTACCTAGTCTCTAATCTAAAATTCTTATGAGATATTCCCTTGCTGCGAACCCGGCACAAGCACGTCAAACTAAACAGCGATTTGCTAAACCAGACGAACAACTATCTTATGAATTGGGCAAGGCGGTACAAGAGTTACCGCCACTTTATACAAGATTTTTAGCAGGAACAATAAGTGTAATCGTATTTGGAGCAATTGGCTGGGCGCATTTCTCTCAAATAGATGAAGTAGCAAGAGCATCAGGAGACTTAATTGCTTCTACCCAAGTTCGACCAGTAACATCTTTAGGGAACGGTTCAATTGTCACGGTAAAAGTAAAAGAAGGCGATCGCGTCAATAAAGGTCAAATTTTGATTGAACGCGATCCAGATTTACAGGAAGCTGATGTAGCACGCTTGGCAAAATCTACCAATTTGATTCAACAAGACTTGCGCCGTTTGGATGCAGAACGTACAGGAGTTACGAATACTGGTACGCAACTGCAAGATGAACTTCTGACATCACGTTTGCAAGACTACAAAGCACGTCAAACAGCAGCAGAAGCAGAAGCAAATCGTCAAGCCGCACTAATCGAGCAGGCAAAAGTGCGCTTAACCCGTTTGCAAGATAACCTAGTCAATGCCAGAACTAGTGTCGCTAATGCCAAAACTAACCTCGCTAACGCTCGCAAAATCCAAGAAAAAGTAGTTAACAACCTAGCGATCGCCCAACAAAGAGAACAAAGCCTTCGTACTCTTACAGGTTCTGGTGCCGTACCGCGATTAGATTATCTGGAGGCGCAAGATAGACTCAACCGTGCAAATGCCGAAATCACCAGAGCAAACGATGAAGTCACTAACGCCCAAAATAAACTTACAGAAGCCCAAGATAAAGTTACATCCCTAGCAAAAGATATTGATGCCCAAAAGCAAGAAATTCTGCAAGCACAAGCAGCATATCAAGCAGCTCGCACTCAGGCACAGCGTTTAGCATCAGAACGTCAAAGCGAAATTTTAACCCAAATTAATAAGCGTAAAGAAGAACTAACCAACGTTCAAGGGCAGTTAGAACAGGCACAAAAGCAACGCCAAAAGGAGACTATTGAAGCTCCCGTATCTGGAACAATTTACGGAATCAAAGCCACAAAAGGCCCTGTACAAGCAGGTGAAGAATTGCTGTCTATTCTACCAGATGGGGAAGAACTACTCCTGGAAGTCAAAGTCCTCAACCGTGACATTGGCTTTATTCGTGAGGGAATGAAGGCAAAAGTCAAAATGGCGACTTTTCCTTTTCAGGAATTTGGCACAGTCGATGGCGAAGTAGTACAAGTTAGCCCAAATGCCATTGTAGATAAGGAATTGGGCTTAGTTTTTCCCACCAGAATTAAACTGAACAAACATTCGATGATGGTGCGGGGTAAAGAAGTAGCATTTACTCCAGGTATGGCTGCGAGTGGCGAAATAGTCACTCGCCAAAAGTCAGTTTTAACTTTTATCTTAGAGCCGGTGACTCGCAGGTTTAGCGAAGCATTTTCGGTGAGGTAGATAGAATTTTTGTATTTAAGGTATTTAACCTGCCTCCGTAGACTTTGTTTGTGTAGCCTCAGACTAGAAGTCTGAGGGAATAAATTCAACTTATTCGCCTATACTGCTTCTAGTAGTGCTTTGCGTTTCCCTACTATATTTTCTACCTCATCCCCATTGGTACTAATGTTACTGCTACTTGCCACACTGGTTTTGTAATCGTTCCAGAATTCTAACCATGTGGGTGAATTCAAAAACATTCCATCGTGATTTCCATTGGTAGAACTGGTGCTTGTTTGAGAAGCGATCGCACCCGCATCACCACTTGTTGTATTGCCGTGTCTCCAAGTTGTAGTATTGTTGCTGCTAAAGCTACTGACGTTGAAGTTAGAAATAGCAGTAGTCAGGCTGTTGTTGTGGCTGAAACTAGTAATGTTATTTTCACCACTCAAAGCGGTAGTTTGCGTACTATTCCCTGACGTTTCTGCAAGAATTTGGCGTACTTGGGCATCAGTCAAATTGCGGTTAGCACTGAGCATTAAAGCAACTACACCCGCAACATGAGGCGCAGCCATTGATGTACCACTGTAAGATGCATAGCGATCGCCTGGCAGTGTAGAGTAAACTTTAACTCCAGGAGCTGTGACATAAGCCAAGGGATTTTGCCCAGCTCGATTGGAGAAATCAGCCATATTTTTATTCTTATCAACTGCTCCAACAGCAAGCCCCCAGTTGTCTGCATAACGAGCGGGATATCCTGGTACTGACTTACCATCATTGCCTGCTGCCATAACTACAATTACGTTTTTACTGCTGGCATATTCAATCGCTTTCTGCAAAGTGCCGTTGGGATATTCTCCACCAAGACTTAAATTAATTACATTAGCACCATTATTTACAGCATAGTAGATACCATCAGCGATAGAACTATAATAGCCAGAGCCGTCATCATTTAAAACTTTGACTGGCATAATCTTGGCACCGTGGGCAACACCAGTCACACCGACACCATTATTTTCCCCTGCAATTGTACCGGAGACATGAGTGCCATGACCATTTCCATCTAGAGTATTGTTGTTGTTACCGTAAAAGTTCCAACCGTAGACATCATCTATAAAACCATTACCATCATCATCCTTGCCATTACCAGGAATTTCTTTGCTATTTGTCCAGATATTGTTCTTCAAGTCTGCATGGTTGTAGTCTACTCCAGTATCTAAAACAGCAACGACGACGCCTTGCCCGGTGTATCCGTTTGCCCAAGCTTCAGGTGCTTTGACTAGATCCGCTCCCCAATCATTGCCACCACGGTTAGGAACATCGGCAAAGGTATTTTGCCCAGCAGCCCTAGCTACTGCTGCTGCTGCATTCACCAAACCATAACCAGAAGTAGGATTGTAGCCCTGAGTTTGTTTATTTTTAGCAGTGATGGTAATTTCACGTGCAGCAATGTTGTTGCTGTTATTGATTTCTAAAATATTATCTAGAGCATCGGCTCTGTAGACTAGATAATAGGTTCCAGGCGCAGTATTTTCATCTAAAGTGACATTGTAAGACTGAGAAGTCGCACTCCCAGCTTCAAGCCCACCTATCCAGTTCCAACCAAGAAGATTGTCGTCTGAACTAAGAGTTTTATCTTTAGAAAGATAACAATCAGTGTAGTTAAACCCAGCACTGCTCTTACCTTTATTTTTTACCTGATATGTTAGTTGGATCGTGCTACCAGCAACTGCAACATTAGGAGCTGAAGCATTTTGGATGACTAAATCTGCTTTCGCCGCAGATGAGCTAGCTTTTTTTGATTTACGATTTTTACGCCCCTGTATATTAACCTCTTGTTCTAGAGCATTTTCAGGTAGTTTAAAGCTACTATGGCTATTGATGCGAAAAAGGTCATCATCTTTAGCATTCAACTTATTTACAGAAGAGGTGGAAGCGATATTTAGCCCTTTAGTATCAAACAAATCATTTCGATGATTATTCATGGGCATAAGTATGTTCTCGTCGAATATTTTTTGACAGCATGAACTGTTAAAACATTAGCTCCGGAAATGTTTTTAGCAATTGATGATTCCCCTTGGTAAATAATTAATCCATATTTAGATTAAAAAATGCTAAGTTATTTACAAATACTTTTATTAACTATGCTTTTTCAAGGTTTATAAATATAAACCAGATAATTGTATATAGCTTGACTGAGAGCTTGTAACCTTCTCAATAAGCATAAGGTGGAGAGAAGTCTGTAGGCGCGGAGCGACTTCCCGTAAGGGTGCGGAGGTTTCCTCCGCTCGCGAAGCATCCCGGAGAGAACTTCAGAACTTCGGAGCACTGTTCACAACGTAAGAATAATAGTTTGAGGAAAGTTAAGCAGTACCCACCCTACAAAAATTGTTAAGACAAATTTTGTATATAAATTTAATTTTGAACACAAAATTAGCAATTGTGTAAGGTAAGCACATTTAAGCTGTTTTTCAAACCCTGAGTTTGACGTTATTTACACTAACTGCCTTAAGAGTTGTTGAGAATGGTACAAGATATAAATTATGCTGTTGATATTCTGGCAAAATTCTCTGGAATAAATGCAGATGCTTTCTTTAACTAATCCTCTTAGTCCCTGGTTTGTAGGGGTAGCATTGAATAGCATTTTGTTGGTTGTTGCCTGGATTGCCCCTAAAAAGCTACTCACTCCAGCCGGATTATTTCATGCTTGGTTATTGGGCGTACTCATTTGGGGAACATTGGGTTGGCAAGGATATGTAGTTGTGATGTTTTATTTCCTTGTTGGTTCTTTGATCACACGTGTAGGCATGGCGCAAAAGGAAGCTGAAGGTATAGCTGAAAAGCGTTCTGGAGCAAGAGGCCCAGAAAATGTCTGGGGTTCTGCATTGATTGGGACACTGTGTGCTTTGGGAGTAGGGATGATAGACTTAGGAGTTATTCCGATGTCCTTGTCCCCAGTCCCCAATCCCCAGTCCCTACTACTGTTGGGCTATGTGGCAAGTTTTAGTACCAAGCTATCTGATACCTGTGCCAGTGAAATCGGGAAAGCTTATGGTAGAAGAACTTTTCTAATTACCAACTTACAGCCAGTGCCACGGGGAACAGAAGGAGCAGTAAGCTTGGAAGGAACCTTCGCAGGCGTGATCGCATCGGTTGCGATCGCTTTTGTTGGTTGGGCAGTTGGTTTAATTGAAATATTAGGTGTAATTTGGTGTGTATTGGCGGCGTTTATTGCTACTAATTTAGAAAGTGTAATTGGGGCTACATTGCAATCAAAATATACCTGGCTAACTAACGAATTAGTGAATATTTTAAATACATTGATTGGTGCAATCGTAGCAATTTTCTTTGCCTGGATATGGGTAATTGCGATCGCCTAATTATCTCTTAATACTAAGTAGGTATTTTTACTAATTTAATTATGCAAGCTAGAGTTGCGACTCCGGTTTGTAAGTCTTACTATGGCAATAGTGTCCTCGCTTGAGAATATTAACTAGTCAAGTATTTTCTTTGCTGGGAAATTGTATAGTTAGTAGCCTGCGTGTATCTCGGTAATTACTTTATGGAATCTTCATCATTTTTGAATGTAGATGAGCAACCAATTTCCTTAGAACAAGTAGTAAAATATCTGCAAATTTCTGGCAAATTGGGACAATTTATAGGAGATATTCTGCGTCAATATATAATTGATCAAGAATTACAAATGAGAGAAGATATTGCCATTAGTCCGGCTATAACCGAACAGGCAATAATTGATTTTCGGCTTAAAAATCAACTAAGCGAGCCTAAAGCTTTTCAAGAATGGCTAAAAAATAATGGTACAGATTATGAAATATTTCACTCAACAATTTCTTTTAACTTTAAGTTGGAAAAATTAAAAGCTGTAGTCACAGAAAATAAGCTACAAGAATATTTTATAGAAAGGAAAATTTTCTTGGATCGCGTAGTAATTTCACGAATTATAGTAGACAATCGGGAATTAGCTGAAGAACTACAAGCTCAAATTGAAGAAGGAGCTAGCTTTGAACAATTAGCAAAAGAATATTCACTTACAGATGACCGAATTGTAAACGGAATCATGGGGCCGGTGAGCCGGGGTAGTATGCCAGATAAACTCAGGGCAGCAGTAGACGTAGCTAGCCCTGGAGAAATAATAGGGCCAATCGAGCTAGAAGAACGTTATGGTTTGTTTCGTGTAGAACAATTTCTTCCAGCTTCCCTGACAGATACTCAACTAAAGCAAACACTACAGAATGAGTTGTTTGAGAAATGGCTAGCAGAGAAAATTCAAAAGCTGACAGTCAAACTGCAAGTGAAATAAAAACTACAGACGAAGAATATTCACATACAAGGGTGCTAGCCTCTCTACCTTGGAATCAACCACCACTATGCTGGTTAAATGCCGAACAACAAACCTTTTTGAAAAAGCAGTCAGAAAGTCAGTGCTTTAATTTAGGAGAAAAAATTTGGCCAAAAGATGGAGCTGATTACCAATATTTGATCGTTTCTGGAAAAGTTCGCTTGCGAGAAGAAGAAACAGGGAAGCCCTTAGCAACACTGCAAGTAGGCGATTGGTTCGGTAGTTTGCAACAGCTGCCTGTTGAATGTAAAGCTGTAGCTGCCAGTAAAGACGTGATCGTGGTGCGTTGGAGTGCAGCAGTATGGATGGAAGTTTCTACGCCAGAGATTGAGGAGTATTGGCAAGGCTCTAAAGAAGACGCGGAGACACGGAGACACGGAGACACGGAGAAAAATGAGGACAAGGAGACAAGGAGACAAGGGGACAAGGGGAGAGAACCTGATTCACAATTCCCCGCGTCCCCGCGTCCCTCGCTCCCTGTGTCCTCTCTTTCCCCCCAACCAACTTACCCCTTTGTTTCCAGTCGCAACACAGCTGCTGCTTGTTTGACAATGGTGGCGCAGCAGTTAGACAATCCTGTCAAATTGGAATGGGTACAGCGCCAACTGAGAGGACAGCGCCCAAAACATTTGGTAGAAACAGCAGAAAAGTTAGGCTTTGTAATGCGGCGATTGCAAGTGAGTTGGAGTAATTTGCAGCAGTTATCTTTTCCTGCTTTGTTACCTTGGGGTGGAGCGACAGAAAGTGAAGCAAGTTGGGTGGTTGTTTATGCCGTCAGGGGCGATCGCCTAACAATAGCTAATCCTCTCAATCCAGATTGCACGTGTGAAGTTTTGCCGCAGTCAGTGGTGGAAGAGTATTGGCACGGGCAGCTATGGCAAGTAGAACTGATTCAGAAGCAGGAAAGATTTAATCTCGGTTGGTTTTTACCAGCAGTATGGAAGTACCGAAGATTACTCATAGAAGTGCTGCTAGCATCTTTTACATTACAGCTTTTGGGATTAACAACACCCTTAATTACCCAGGTTGTCATTGATAAAGTCATGGTGCAGGAGAGTTTAGCGACTCTCGATGTCATGGCGATCGCGCTGCTGTTGGTGGCACTGTTTGAGTCAATACTTGGTATCCTGCGATTGTTTATCTTTACCCATACTGCCCGGCGTTTGGATTTGAGTTTATCGGCGCAGCTATTTCGCCACTTGATGCGTCTGCCTTTAGCCTATTTTGAATCGCGGCGGGTAGGAGACACAGTTGCCCGTGTTCAAGAACTAGAACAAATTCGTCAGTTTCTTACGGGTACAGCTTTAACTGTCATCTTAGACAGCATCTTTGCTGTGGTGTACCTAGCACTGATGTTTTACTACAATATTCCTCTCACTTTCACGGCTTTAGCTGTATTGCCTTTGTTCGCCATCTTGACATTGGTAGCCACACCGATTCTCCGCAATTGGCTCAACGAAACTTTTAATCGCAGTGCCGACAGTCAATCATTTCTCGTCGAGACAGTCACGGGAATTCATTCTGTCAAAGCTCATGCAGCAGAACCAATCGCACGCGATCGCTGGGAAGGTTTGTTTGCCCGTTTCATTCGTACAGGTTTCAGAGCCTCTACTACCTCGAACATCAGCAGTAATATCGGTGATTTTCTTACTAATTTTTCTAGCCTGCTGATTCTGTGGTTTGGGGCTAAGTTAGTAATTGAAAACAAGCTTACCATCGGACAGCTTGTTGCCTTTCAAATGCTTTCCGGTAGAGTCACAGGGCCATTGCTACGCTTAGTGCAACTATGGCAAAATTTACAGCAAGTTTTACTTTCTGTAGATAGGATTGGCGACATTCTCAACGTAGCTCCAGAA
This sequence comes from Chlorogloeopsis sp. ULAP01, assembly GCF_030381805.1. Classification (NCBI taxonomy): domain Bacteria; kingdom Bacillati; phylum Cyanobacteriota; class Cyanophyceae; order Nostocales; family Chlorogloeopsidaceae; genus Chlorogloeopsis; species Chlorogloeopsis sp. ULAP01. Next base: position 96,481 of record NZ_JAUDRH010000022.1, on the reverse strand, counting down.
GCCGAACCAGGAACTGGTTTAGTTCTGCCACCTCTCAAAGGGCAAGTCAGCTTTGAGCAAGTCTTCTTCAGCTATCGAGCCAACACAGAACCAGTTTTGCGGGGTATCTCTTTTTCCGTCCAACCAGGGCAGTTTGTTGGTATTGTCGGACGTAGTGGTTCTGGTAAAAGTACTCTTTCTAAACTTTTGCAGCGCCTGTATCAAATCGAATCAGGACGTATCCTGATTGATGGTTTTGATATTAAAAGTGCCGATTTAGTTTCACTGCGTCAACAAATTAGTGTAGTTCTGCAAGAAGATTTTCTGTTCAACGGTTCGATATTGGAAAACATCACCCTTGGAAATCCCGACATTACCGCCGAACAAGTAGTAGAAGCAGCCAGGCTCGCTGTTGCTCACGACTTTGTCAGTGATTTACCCCACGGCTACGAAACCAACGTTGGCGAACGCGGTACAGCCTTATCTGGCGGGCAGCGACAACGCATTGCCTTAGCACGCCTGTTTCTTTCGCAAGCACCGATTCTGATTTTAGATGAAGCTACCAGCGCATTAGATAGCGAAACAGAACAACAAGTCTTGCAAAATCTGCAACAAGTTTCTCAAGGGCGAACTGTATTTCTGATTGCCCATCGTTTTGCCCCTCTCAAGCGTGCAGATTTAATATTGGTGCTAGAAAAGGGTGTTCTAGTTGAACGCGGTACTCACTCCGAACTGTTGCAGCAACAAGGTTTGTACTGGTCGTTATATCAGCGCCAACAAGTAAATATTTAGCCCATATTTGCCTAATTTTCCAAATTGCTACAAAATTTTACCCTCTCTCTCGCTATTAACTTAAACAAAGAGGGAGGGAATTTTGTCCTGCCCTAATACCAATTCTCTATAAACTTACACTTAATGAGTACCAATTTCTTCCTTTGTGTTCTACCCTTACGGGAAGCCGCTCCGCGTCTAATGTGTTCTTTGTGGTTAGTTTTTTAATATTAACTGCATATTCAAGGGGAAATGATTGTCATAAACCTCTTGCACTCACTTTATTTTCAAAAAAATTGACTAAAGATAGATACAGATGGACACAGATTTTATCAGTGTTTATCTGTGGTTGTAATTAACCTAGATTCTAATTTTTGCAAGAAGTCTAATGTCTTTAATATAGTCTTACCTTGCCAAAGGAAAAGTAGCTGCCAATGTCCAACCAAAGAACATTGCACTGCCAATTGCATAGCTGACTGGTGCATTGAGTAAGCTAGCAGCAAAGGAGAAAATAGCTATCATAATTGGAAATACTGGCAGCAAAAGTGAAATAAAACCAAGTTGAGGCAATAGATAAAGCACTAAAATAAAACCTCCGATTAATACCGTGCTTTGCCCAAACCACCAAAGAATTCGTTTTCCAAGTCTAAGATTTTGTTGTGCCACTCCCGATGCTAAAAACCAAGGAAAACAAGTTAGTGCCAGTAAGGGAAATAACGCTAGACGTGCTGGAATTAGCCACCATTGCAACCACACTACCTGTGCCATTACTCCAAAGCCAGTCCACAATACCAAAAATAGAACTATGCCAACAAAGGCGGCTCGGAGTGTAGGAATTGGTAACCGTGACATGATAATTAGCCAAGCTATACCTGCTACACCAAACCAAATGGCTATTGCACTACCTACTAATATGCCACCTAAGCTTTCAATGTTGCTAACATGACTGAGCAATACAAGTACACTGGTTGCCACAAACGGCGCTATCAGTAAGCCAACAGAGCATTTGAACTTCCTTGCCTTGGGTGTAGTAGAAGACACAGCTAAATTAGGAGCTACTGCTCCAAGTAAAGCCAACCATGCTAATAAGTGCAAAGCATACCAAAACATCCGACGGTCAACATAGTTACTTTGACGCTGCACTCCAAAGGTGGCATCGAGCCAGTTTTTCGCGGCTTGATAGCTCTGATTGTTAAACAAAATTGTAATGTGTTCGACATTGGGGATGACGACAAACTCCCGCCCCCTGCCATCACCTAAATCCTTATTTTCTCCACCTGCTTGTTTTAATAAACGCTGGGCATTGGCGATAAATCTACTCTCCCAACTGCCTGCTTGCAATTGGAGGTTACGAGGTGCGTTTGCTGTCACGTAAGCACTTGTAGGCGAAATTGCCACAGTCGCAGCATAACGATTGTCATTGTCAATTGCAGCCGCCATCACTGCACCACTTCCCATCGAGTGTCCTAAAGTAGCCAAGCGCGATGCATCTACTTCTGGTTGTGCTACAAGTGCAGCATAAGCAATCTCAAAATTTCCAGAAAGTGAATTTCTCTGCAAAGGTTTGCTATTAGCTGCATGACTATCAAAATCCCATAGCATTACCGCGTAACCTGCATGGGCTAAAACGTGTGCGTAGCCGAGCATTAATTGCTTAGAACCTGCATAGCCATGCGCTACCAAAACACCAGGTACTTTCAATGCATTCTTTGGTGCTAGGTACAATAGCGGTACTTTCTCACGCTCTAGTTGACGCACTACCAAGCCAGCCCGTGCCGACATCACACCCCACCAAGAAAAGGCAATCAATATTATTGTCAAAATCAGCACCAGTAAACGTTTGCTATTCATGAAAGTCAAGGTGATTTAAATGCAAACTATATCTTTTTTTACATCTGTATGTTTGAAGACGGGAATGGGTGTGAGGAGCGATCGCCAATTACTCTACGGGCGCAAAACAACCGATACGAAAAACTGCTCTTGGAACTCTGTCAAAGCCAAGATTTGTTCGTCGCTGTAGTTTTTACCTTGCGGTACAACAATTAGCTTGTCATCCACATCATTAATGCGATGAATAATGGCGATACAATCACCCTCAAAGTAGCTTAGAGGCTCAAATATACCCAAGATGTAAGCATCCACTTCCTGCCCATCTGGAGCGAGAGTATTGGGAATATAGCCATAGTTTATGGGGTAAATGTATCCGTACTGTGGATGCCTACAACCCATTGGGCGATCAACAATAACAGCAACGGTTTTACCAAGAAATTCTTTTGTATCCATTTGTATTTGATATCATGCGATCGCAAATACAATTTTTTTCCCCCTACACCCTATTTTTAGTCAAAACAAGCAAAAGCGCCAGCTAGCTGCTGGCGCTGAGTCTAAATTAATAATTTGCAAGTTTCAACAAGCTAATGAAAACTCACCGATCATTTTAACTTCTGGTTCTAACAGAATCGACCAATTTTCCTGTACTTGATATTGAACGTGACGAATCAGATTAAAAATATCCCAAGCACTAGCACCGCCACAGTTGACGATAAAATTAGCATGGCGCTGGGCTACTTGCGCTTTGCCAATTTGATAGCCTTTTAAACCGGTTTGTTCAATTAACCAGCCTGCTGCGTAAGGTTTGGGATTGCGGAAAACACTACCACAGCTGGGTAAATGATAAGGTTGAGTTGATAGACGATGCTGTTTGTGTTGCTTGGTAATTGCCATTACTTGTGCAGGATCTGCACCTGGTTGCAGTTGAAAAGTTGCTTGCGTAACTATGCGATCGCTACCTTGCAACATAGAAGTGCGGTAACTGTAATTTAATTGATCGCGGGTTAGCGTTAAGAGCGTACCATCAGGAGAAAGTACTTGGGCGCTAACTAAGATATCTGCGATGCAGCTATTGTGCGCTCCTGCATTCATGACTACCGCACCGCCGACAGTTCCGGGAATACCAACAGCCCATTCCAACCCTTCCCAACCGAGTTCTGCTGCTTGCCATGCTAAACTAGGTATTGATTCTCCAGCTGCAAGAGTAACTTGTCCTGTTTGCGGGTCAAAATGACTGTGGCGTAGGTGGCGGGTAGCAATTACCAAGCCTGGAATGCCGCGATCGCTCACTAACAAGTTGGAACCAGCTCCCAATATAGTTACTGGTAACTCATGTTCTTTTGCGTAGTTGACACTCGCTTGTAGTGCCTCTAAATTGCGGGGAGCAACATACCACTCAGCAGGGCCACCTACTCTATAAGAAGTACACCCTGACAAAGAAACTTGCGATTTAATTATACAACCAGCGTTTTCTAAGTAAATTTCTTTACTTTTTGAACTAGTAATTTCTTGTTTTATCGTAGTCACACCAGAATAAGAGCAGACATCTACAGCTGCCTGGGAGCTTTTCATATTACCAAAATGAGTGTAATTTTGACATTCATCAACCGTAAAAACACGGTAATATTTTAAGGCAATGGAATCATTGCTAGACTGTGCAACTCTAAGCCGAGAAAAACCTTTGGGATCTTATAAAAATCGTGCCTTTTGCAGTTTTTTCTTTATCTTTTTTAGGATGTAGCTGTGGCTGGCTGCCGAAGTGTTGCAATGACTTCCGGAATTATTTGATTTAAATTTCCGGCTCCCAAAAATAGCGCCAAGTCTCCAGGACGCAATGTATGCTGTAGGAAATCACACATCGAGGCTAAGGTAGGTTGATAGTAAACCTGCTCGTGATGCTTGGCAACTTCTGCTGCCAAATGCTCACCACTAATCTGCCCTAAATTCACCTCGCCCGCACTATAAATGTCAGTAAGTATAACTGCATCGGCATGAGTAAAAGACTCAGCGAATTCTTCCAAAAATGCCAATGTTCGACTATATCGATGGGGTTGGAAGATTGCAACTACTCTTTGCCCTGGTCTAGCTTGTAGACGAGCAGCAGCGAGAGTTGCGCGAATTTCACTGGGATGATGAGCATAATCATCAATAAAGGTAATGCCATCAACTTCACCCCGGAATTCAAAACGACGCCTTGCACCTTCAAAAGTGGCAAGTCCTTTAGCAATTTCTCCGAACTCTAAACCCAAAATCCTACCTACAGCAACTGCTGCCAAAGCATTACTGAGGTTATGACGACTGAGCAAACGCAATTTTAATACACCTAGAGCCTTACCGCGCTCCCATACTAAGGCAGTAGTACCATCGGCACGATAGTCTATATTAGTAACGGTGTAGTCAGCACCAGTTTCTTGGTATAAACTATAACTAATTGTTGGCTGTAAGCGATCACGCACGGTAGCGCAATCAATACTACCTACTAATATCTTACAACTTTTAGCAAAGGTCTGGAAAATTTCAACGACTTCTTCTAAATTGCCGTAGTGATCGGGATGATCTAGTTCAATATTGGTGATAATGCCAATTTCGGGAGCGTGTTTCACCAAAGAACCATCTGATTCATCTGCTTCTGCGACTAAATATGGACTATGCCCTAGTCGAGCATTGCCTTCCCAAGCATTAACTTCGCCACCAACCAAAATGGTTGGGTCAAGTCCTGCTTGAAGTAGCATATAGCCAATCATACTACTAGTGGTAGTTTTGCCATGAGTACCAGCAACAGCAATGCTGTGATACTCTGCTATCAAAGCTGCTAAAACATCAGAACGATGAAAAATTGGGCAGCCTAACTCCAGAGCTGCTTTATATTCCAAATTATTTGTATTAATTGCAGTTGAACAAATAACTTGTGGTAGTTGTGCTAATTCTACAGAAGATTTTTCCTTTTGAGTATTTAATACTACTTCATTTTCTTTTGCCCTTGGGCGAAAGAATTCCAAATTGCTTGCTTGTTGCTTATCAAAAATATGAGTTCCGATCGCTTCTAACCTACAAGTAATGTGGTTAGGGCGAAGATCTGAACCAGAGACCGGCAATTGGCGTTTGGCAAGTACATATGCCAAAGCAGACATCCCAATGCCACCGATACCAATAAAATGAAATGGTCTACCGCTAAAGTCTACTTGATTTTCCATTTATTACTCCTCTTACACCACACCACACAATAATCACAAATGACACGCGTATCATAACAGGAATTTGTTTTTACCGTTACTACCTCTGTATAAATTTCATATCTGAATGATATGCAGATTGTTGCGCTTAGATTTGGCTAGATCAAAATGATTTTATCCGTGCTGACATTTTTTATCTTCCTGAACTAATAATATGTTTATTCTGCAAATTTCTGCATAATCGGGAAATAAACTGCTGTAGTTTGAAACACATATTTTTACCTATTTGCTAGAATTAGTTACAATAAAAGACTGGTAATAATGCTGCTTTAATTATTGAATTCAGCCAAACAAGTGAGCGGATGCGGCAAGTAGCAATTTTCGGTGGCACATTCGATCCAGTTCATTGGGGGCATCTTATCGTAGCCGAAGCAGCTTTGCATCAAGGAAGCGTCGAACAAGTAATTTGGGTGCCATCATATAATCCTCCTCATAAAAAAGCGGCTTCTTTTCAAGATCGCCTAGCAATGCTCCAGGCGGCGATCACAGATCACCCAGCGTTTGCTGTCTCACTAGTAGAGCAAACGCGATCGGGAACTTCCTATGCCATCAATACTTTAATTGACTTATCCAATCTTTATCCCAATACTCATTGGTACTGGATAGTCGGCTTGGATGCCTTCCAAACCTTACCCCATTGGTATCGCGGACAAGAACTAGCACAATTGTGTAATTGGTTAATCGCACCCCGCATTACCGATTCTCAATGCATAGCTCAAAGCGAGTTAATCTGCAAGCAAGTGGAGCAGCAGCTGGCAAAGCAGTCTATCATCATACACTGGCAATTATTGAATATCCCTTTAATTGGACTTTCGTCAAGTCTAATTCGCAAATTCTGTCGAGAACGCAAATCACTTCGCTACTTAGTCCCAGAATCAGTGAGAAACTACATCGGCGATCGCAACCTCTACACCGATAGCTAAAGATAAAAATTAATTTTTTTTTTGGGATCTAACACTTTATAGTCATAAATACTCCCCCTTTGCGATATGATCGGGGTCAAGCATAGGATTTAATAAGGCACATATAGACAGAGGGCAAGACGCTGTGATTAGAGTTGCTATCAACGGTTTTGGGCGCATCGGGCGTAACTTTATGCGCTGCTGGTTGGGTAGAGAGAATAGCAATATCGACCTTGTTGCTATAAATGACACCTCAGACCCTAGAACCAACGCTCACCTGCTGAAGTATGACTCGATGCTAGGGAAGTTAAAGAATGTTGATATTACTGCTGATGATAACTCAATTATCGTAAACGGCAAGACCGTTAAATGCGTATCCGATCGCAATCCAGAAAACTTGCCCTGGAAAGAGTGGGAAATAGACCTAATTATTGAAGCAACAGGTGTATTTACTGCTAAAGAAGGGGCAATGAAGCACGTCAATGCTGGAGCCAAGAAGGTTTTGATCACTGCCCCTGGCAAAAATGAAGATGGTACTTTTGTGATCGGTGTTAATCATCACGACTACGATCACAACAAACACCATATTATCAGTAACGCCAGCTGTACTACTAACTGCTTGGCTCCGGTTGCTAAGGTGTTGCACGAGAAATTCGGCATCATCAAAGGCACAATGACAACTACCCACAGCTACACTGGTGACCAGCGCTTGTTAGATGCTTCTCATAGAGATCCACGGCGGGCGCGTGCTGCGGCTATCAACATTGTGCCTACCTCTACTGGTGCTGCAAAGGCTGTAGCGTTGGTACTGCCAGATCTTAAAGGCAAGTTAAATGGTGTAGCATTGCGCGTACCCACTCCCAACGTTTCAATGGTGGATTTCGTCGTGCAGGTTGAGAAGCAGACAATTACAGAAGAAGTCAATCAAGCACTCAAAGATGCTTCTGAAGGACAGCTTAAGGGTATTTTAGACTATAGCGAACTACCCCTAGTATCATCTGACTATCAAGGTAGTGATGCTTCCTCCATTATTGATGCTAGTTTAACGATGGTAATGGGCAGTGACATGGTCAAAGTTATGGCTTGGTATGACAACGAGTGGGGTTATAGCCAGCGTGTTCTTGACTTAGCAGAATTGGTAGCGGCAAAGTGGACTAAATAGTTTTGTTAGTGGTTAGTAGTTAGTTGTTAGTAGTCACTTTTTTAACCACTATCTACTGTACGGGAGGCAGCGCGCCCTTGCGGAGCCAGTGCGGTGAAGCAGCCCCCGTCTTGGCGGTTCCCGGCGTAGACGCAAAGCGGTGAGGGGGTCGCAGTCTTGGCGGTTCCCGTCACGATTGCGAACCCCTGAACCTGTTCGTCGAAGACGTTCCCGAAGGGTAAGGCTTCCCGTAAGGGTTGGGGGACTGCTGTACGCCCTTGGCGTTCCCTCCGGGTACCCGGAGGGTGGACGGGTTCCCCGGCATAAAGGAGCCAGCGCGTTGCGGAGCCAGTGCGGTGGTGAGCCAGCGCGCCCTTGCGGCTTTGCCGACTTGTAGCGACTGGCGAAAGGGTTCCCCGGCATAAAGGAGCCAGTGCGCCCTTGCGGGTTAAGCGCGTTGTAGACGCCCAGAGGGCGGCTTCCCGCAGGGTAGCACCTGGCGTCACCTGGCGTCGGGTTAAGCGCGTCGAGTGCGACTGGCGTCACCTGGCGTCGGGTTAAGCGCGTAGAGTGCGACTGCCGTGCGGGTTTAGAAGATAAATCATCAGTTTGAACAGCAAGATTATCAACACAACCCGCCCCTACTATCCACCAACACTAACTAAAATGTTGAAATCCCCGATTCAGGCTCAAAACTTGATTGGGGAATTCTTTATTTTGGTCATGTAGCAATACAGTTGAACCCTCTACAATCTCTCCTACAATAGCTGCGCTGTCATTTAAATTTTGTACTAATTCATTGGCTAGCTGTTTTGGCAAACACAGTACCAATTCAAAATCTTCCCCACCGTATAGGGCATATTCCAGTGCTTGCTCTGTGGTGAGCCAACCTTCAAAAGCTTTTGGTAAAGGTATTTGTGTAAATTCAACCACAGCACCAACACCGCTAGCACGACAGATTTGCACTACAGCATCTGCCAAGCCATCGCTGCTATCCATGCCAGCAATGGGAATTTTAGATTTTGGAGCCACTGCGTTGCGGAGGTTCCCTCCGTTGTGGCAAGTGGCGTGATTTTGGATTTTGGATTGGGAATCCAGAATTGCCCAAAGCAATGGTAATATATCTAATCTTGGTCGTGGACGCTGGTGTGCGCCAATTAAAGTATTTCTATCTTCATCGCTAAGGTTTTTTTCCAATTCTGGATGCAGGAGTAATTCTAAGCCAGCACGAGATGCACCATGAACACCAGTCACAACAATCGCATCTCCGACTTGAGCTTGGTCACGGCGAATAATACGATGGGAATAAGCTTGACCGAAAGCAGTAATGGCAATGGTAATTACAGGCGATCGCACCACATCACCGCCTACAATCGGAGTATCATGCTGTTGCAAGCATTCTGTCATACCCTCGTAGAGTCGTTCTACCCAACTGACGGCTACATTGCCAGGAAGCCCCAATCCAACAGTAATTCCTAATGGGAATGCGCCCATTGCCGCTAAATCCGACAAATTAGCGGCAGCAGATCGCCAACCCACATCTTCTGGTGATGTAGTAATATCACTGAAGTGAATATTATCAACTAATACATCTGTAGTTACTACCAGAGATTTCCCTGCTTCAGTAGCAATAACTGCTGCATCGTCCCCGATAATTTCGGCGGGACAGAAACGCTGCAATATTTTTAACAATCCTTGTTCGCCAATGTCTTGAACTTGCATGAGAAGAGAATTCACTGTTCACAGTAGTTCTTGGGCGTTACACAAATACTTTGTTACAGAATTAGCGATCGCAACTAAGCAGGTATTTGCCGAAGGAAATCTTAGTTAAAAGTTGAGAGTTAGTAGTTAGTAGACTTAATGAACTGTGTACACAAAAGGGTAAAGGGTAGAAGCGATTGGGCAATTAAATTTTGGATTGTAATGTCATCTAAAACCCAAAATCTAAAATTCCTAGTCCCTAGCCCCTAGCCCCTAGTCCCTATTTTCAACAACCACTAACTACGCTTGCTGTGGTTCGACTAAATTTTCTAACCCTTTGACAACTTTTGCCGATTCAACTTTGTCACCCGCCTTCAATTCTCGCAAAACTTCTTGACCTTCAATGACATAGCCAAAAATAGAGTAACGGCCATCCAAAAGGTTGCGTCCGGCTGGCGTCAATTCTGGCTCATACAAAAAGAAGAAAAATTGTGAAGAACCGCCATTAGGATCACTTTCTGGGCGAGCCATAGCCACCGTGCCGTAAGCCGAGAATGGCAAAACTGGTAAATCAGTATAACGACCAGCTTCTTCTAAAGTAATACCGTAAGTAGGCTCTTTATCACCATCAACCAAGTATTCTAGGGGAACTGCACGGTATTTGCCAGTTTTTGGATCGACAAAACCAACTTCCTTGCCCGGTGGATCGCCAGTTTGCAGAACATATGATTCTTCAGAACGGGTGAATTCTAAGCCGTTATAAAAACCCCTTTGTACTAAATCAACAAAATTTCCAGCCGTAACAGGAGCGCTATAACCATCTACAACGAGAGTGACAGTGCCTTTATTGGTTTTCATTTCCACGGTGGCACGGCCTTTCAGTTGAGGCAAATTACTGTACTCTGTAGGAACTTCAAAGGGAAATCCCTCCACCATTAACTCTTCTAGTTCTCCAACTAGATTTAGTAACTCGGCTCGTTTTTCTTTAACTTGTTCTTTATCTTTAGTTTGAACTACTTCTTGCAGGTCATTTACACCTGATTTCAACTCAGAAATCAGAGCTTCAGCTTTAGGCTTACGTTCATCTGGGACACTAGTCAAAATTTGGGAAGGATTGTTAAGTATCCGTGATGCTTTGCCAACGTCTTTGGACACAGCACCCCAACGTCGATTTGCCCGTAATTGGTTAGAAATGTCTTCTAAACTAGCTTGCAGTTCTCGCACAGGTTTATTATCTATTGGCAGTGCGTACCGCAACAAAGCTTTGCCATCAGTAATTGCATTCCCAGCCGGTAGACCGGCGCTACTAGAGGGAGTCCACCCAAATGTATTTATCCCTAAAAATAGTGTTACCAACAGCAGTGTAATGAGAGTATTTTTCAACCGAGATTTTAATAAGTTAAGCATGAGAAGGCAAGAAACGCAGTATCAAATTCTTGACTGGGCATAACCCATCAATAATCTTCCCACAGTACAGTCAGCATATGTAAAGGCAAAAGCAGACGAAACGAGAAAGTCAGAAAATTTATGCTTTATGCTGTTAGTTCAAAAGTTGGCTACTTTTGGTAATATTGTGCCATTCTTGATCAAATGCAAAACTCTAGGAGTAAAAATAGGCAAATCAGCCACCGCATCTATAATTGAATTTGTTGAATTTGACTTGTTAATCAAAGCACAGGTGGACAATTAATTATGACTGGTAAAGGACAGGGATTTGGCTTTGGCTTGGGAAAAATGAAAGAACTGGCTGACGCCTTTAAAAAAGCGCAGCAAGTACAAGAAGGTGCCAAGCGACTCCAAGAAGAATTGGAGCAAATGGAAATCCAAGGAGAAGCAGGCGGTGGTCTGGTTAAGGTAATAGTCAGTGGAAATCAAGAACCCAAGCGGGTGGAAGTTTCGCCAGATGCCCTCAATGAAGGAGCAGAGGTACTTTCCGATCTCATTACGGCAGCAATGAAAGATGCCTACAATAAGTCCACGGCAACAATGCGGGAACGCATGGAAGAATTGACCAGTGGGTTGGAACTTCCTGGTTTTCAGTAAATAGTGATTCTTAGTTTGTCATTTGTCATTTGTCTTATCCTAATGACAAAGCGCAAAGTCTGTAGACGCCCTTGCGGCTTCCCGCAGGGTGCGCCAGCTACCGGCGTTAGCGCAAGCTCCTCCACAAGGAGGCTCAGAACTTTGTAAGAGAGGACAAAGGATAAGAAAATCTATGGCTTACAAGCTTTTATTTGTCTGCCTGGGGAATATTTGCCGATCGCCAGCAGCAGAAAATATTATGAATCATCTGATCGAGCAGTCTGAGTGGAGTCAATCTTCTGGATCGCCACTGCGCGATCGCATTATCTGCGACTCTGCTGGAACATCTAGCTATCACATTGGTAGCCCCCCAGATCGACGCATGAGCGTTGCAGCTGCTCAAAAGTTAGGAATAAAAATGCGTGGTCGTGCTCGCCAGTTTCAAGAATTGGATTTTCAAGACTTTGATTTGATTTTGGCGATGGATCGAGAAAATTATGAGGACATCCTCTATCTCGATCCGACTGGGCAACATCACCATAAAGTACGTCTAATGTGTGATTTTTGCTCCAGACATACTCTCAAAGAAGTTCCAGATCCTTACTACGGCGGTGCAGAGGGATTTGAGCGAGTGATCGATTTGCTCGTCGATGCTTGTGAAGGTCTGCTCGAATATGTCATTAGTCTAGAAACTGTATCGTGACGCTTGATAATTAGTGATACTTAATTGGTAAAAATTTTACCAATTCTTGTAAATATTGGATGATTTAACTTCATCAAAAAAAGTGACCACTCAGTTAAGAGTGGTCACAACAAAAATTATCTTCTAGCTCTAATCCTGTTTAAATAATCCAAATAAGGGAGCGAGTATAATCCCAAACACAAAGCCACCAATATGGGCCCAGTAAGCAACTCCCCCTGTCTCCATAGTCATATTGGCAGCTGTTTGTAGAGCGGCAAAACCAGCGATGACATTCTGGATAAAAAATAACCCTATCAGTAGAATGGCAGGAACTCTGATTGTGGTGACGAAAAAACCTAAGAAAACTAAGCTGAGAATTTGAGATTGGGGAAAACGAATTAAGTATGCCCCTAAAACACCAGAAATAGCTCCGCTTGCGCCTAAGGAAGGAATAGCAGAATTCATATTGATAAACCACTGGCATAAGGCAGCTAAAGCACCACAACTCAAGTAAAAAATGAGATATTTGATATGACCTAAACGGTCTTCGATATTGTTGCCAAAGACCCACAGAAATACCATATTCGAGATCAGATGCCACCAACCTCCATGTAAAAATTGTGACGTAAATAATGTTGGCCACTCTCCAGCAAAATTAGCAGTTAATTGTTGCGGAACAACTGCATACTGCTGTAAAAACTGTTCCAAACCTGGTCTTGATAAACTAAGTTGGTGAAAAAAAACTAAAATATTCATCCCAATCAACCCATAGGTTAAATACGGGGTGATTCGTGTCGGATTGTTGTCATGAAGGGGAAACACGGATACTCTTCCTAATTGATTGGTTAACTGCAATATAGCCTGTAGAGCTTTTAGACGAACAAATGATCATCAACAATATTTGCGTTCTAAAACTCCTTGATTAGCAATTGTTAGTTTGCTTGTAAACTTGGGAACACTATCAATGAGAATTGAAAAAGTTGATTGTTTCATGTTATTATTATCAGATTTGTTTCAACATCGATTGGATTAACCCTCAAGCTCTCAGTAAATGCTGAAACATTGGTTGAATGAGCTGTCAGATGAATACAAATACTAATCCAAACATAGCCGACGGTGCTGAGAAAAACTTTACCGTTGCAGAACAAATAACAGATTGGGCTTTAGATCAGCCAAAGCCAGAACCTCAAGAAATAAACTTGTTAGATCCAAAGTTCAATGAAGTTTGGCTCGGACTCACATCAGGTTTTGAAAATTTACTTCTGGATCTGAGGAAAAAACGCCACGATGTAGATACTGATTTGAAAAAGCAAATAGAAGTAGCTGTTCAAAGGTGTCGAAATGATACAGGAGTTCCTGCCATTAAAGAAATTCAAAAGCGTTATGAAATCGAGCAGAGTTACGAAATTATTTACGAGAAGTATCTGAATGAAATACGCGCTCACATAACAAGATATTTATCATCACTAGATGAGGTTTTGCAGCGATCGCCACAACGAGTCAAATCACAAGTAGCAGAGGTATTGATTGCTCAGGACAATTTAGGAAAACTGACAGAAGCTAGAGGTTCTGAGTTTATTAAAGCAATAGCCGCACAAATACCTAATCAACTAGTGCAAGGTAAACCTAGTCAACTTAAGTCTGCATTCCAGGTGCTAGCGGAGTTTGAGCTTTCTTACCCTGAATTTTTACACTATCGCATTCGTCCTCATTTAGATGGACTCACCCCAAATGAACCGAAAACGCTTCAGCTAACATCGCCCTCTGCTGAACAAGTGTTTCTCAATCTCAAAATTGCTCAGATTGAAAGTGTTCGTAAGTGTGAAAAAAGTTTGAAAGAATTACTCAGTGAACCTAATCAGCTTACTTTTGTCATTGTCGAAGACTTTGTAGATTGTGTCATTCGTGCTGCGGATATCAAGAGTGAATGGCAGCTATTTTTACAACAAGTGCGCACACCACTGAGTTAATAGTAACCGTTTGTCTCAATGTGGGCGATCGCTCTTCACCACAATATCTAAACTTAAATATATGAGCGACAATCCTTAGCCTGTAGTCAATAAACCCAATTAGGAGGTTTTGTAGCGTATGGTACAGCAACTTCCATCAGAAACCGCAGCAGAAATCATCTACCCGGAAAGTGACGGGCAGCCAATGGCAGATAACACTAAACAATTTCGCTGGATTGTCACCATTAAAGAAAATTTAGAAATCTTGTTTGCATCACAAGATAATATCTTTGTCGCAGGAGATTTGCTTTGGTATCCAGTTGAGGGAAAGATAAAAATTCGCCAAGCTCCCGATGTTATGGTGGTTTTTGGTAGACACAAGGGTGATAGAGGGTCTTATTTACAGTGGAAAGAAGACAACATATCACCACAGGTAGTATTTGAAATCCTATCTCCTGGCAACACAACTAAAGAGATGGCAAACAAGCTTCTGTTCTACCAACGTTATGGCGTTGAAGAATATTACATATATAATCCAGACACCTTGGAATTAACTGGTTTGCTACGTTCTGGGGATAACTTAGAAGTAATTGAAGAAATAAATAATTGGGTTAGTCCTCGCTTGGGAGTGCGGTTTGAGGTAACATCAGACACACTGGAAATTTATCGTCCTGATGGACAGCGATTTCTAACACCAGTAGAACTCGATCAACTCCGAGAACAAGAGCGTCAACGCGCTGAACAAGAGCGTCAACAGAAGGAAGCAGCACTACAGCAACTAGAGCAGGAGCGGCAGCGCTATCAAGACTTGTTAGCGCGATTGCGAGAAAGGGGAATTGATCCAGAGCAACTTTAACTAAGAGATATTAACGTTACAAAAAGTGTTAAGAAGTACTTATTTTTAAAATAAATTTTAAGTACTATAAAGCTCTATTTCCGTTTTTGTCCGGATCTCTACTCAATATAAATTTGGTTTAAATAGAGACAGAAAAGTCAGAAATTGGTTTACTCTATTAATTTTCCGAGTTTGACAGTTCACTCTGCTTGATAGACACCCAAATACGGACGATTTTGTGCAACCAATTTCAGATTTGAAGCATATCTAACCCTTGATCTAGTAAAAGTCCTCAAATCTATGTTGGAATGCAGGATTGACCATGAGCCAAAGATTACCATCTGAAAACTCTCAGGCGAATGAGCAACAGGAAATCGCCAGCGAAATGCCACGAGCAAACTCTCAGAACACCCCAAAGCGCAACGAAGCACAATTCAACGGTGTGACTCGTGAATGGGTTGGAATAAACACTGATGTAACTCAAAATAACCAAGCACAAATTGCTATGCACGATAGCACAGCATACTTGGAGCAAGCCATTGAATATGCTCCTGTAGCGATGGTTGTGTTTGATCGCGAAATGCGTTATCTGGCTGTGAGCCGTAAATGGCTCCAAGCAAATAATCTAACAGATGACATTATCGGACGCTCTCACTACGAGGTTTTTCCTGACGTTTCACCAGAGTGGCAGCAGATTCACCAACGGTGTTTAGCAGGAGCGATCGAACAACGTGAAGAAGATTGTTATCCACGCGCAGATGGATCTGTTGAATGGGTACGCCGATCGCTCCGCCCTTGGCATACAGCAAGCGGTGAAATCGGTGGCATGATCATGTTTAGCGAAAATATCACTCAGTATAAACAAGCTGAAGCAGCCCTGCGCGAAAGCAAACTCCTATTGCGCTCTATTTTAGAAAGTACACCAGACGTTATTGTTGTTAAAGACCAGAAGGGGGATTATATCGCCCTTAACTCTAATGCATCCAATTTTCTTGGCAAGTCAGTTGAAGAATTTATTGGTAAGGACGATTTTGAGTTGTTTCCGCCTGATGTTGCACAAGAATTGATGGCAAAAGACCAACAGATTCTCGCTACAGGCGCTATTGAGACTTATGAGGAGGTTCTCTCTAATGGTGAGACTAGTGAAATATTTTTCACCACTAAGGCTCCTTGGCGGGATATTGATGGCAGTATTCTGGGTGTCATTGCTGTAACACGAAATATTACCGATCGCAAACGAGCGGAGATGGCGCTTCAACATAGCGAAGAAAGATTCCGCACGCTAACTGAAGCCACTAGTCAACTGAGTTGGACTACCAATGTAGAAGGTGAATTTACTTCTGGGCAAACCCAATGGAATGCTTTTACTGGACAGTCATTTGAGGAACTGAAAGGATTGGGATGGCTAAATGCTGTTCATCCCGATGACCAATCTCAAGCTTACAATTCATGGTCAGTGGCTGTTACCAACAAAACAACTTGTGAGGTAGAGTATCGTCTTCGTCATCATGATGGTGAGTATCGCCACATGAGTATTCGAGCAGTTCCATTACTGAATGCAGATGGCAACATTCGAGAGTGGTTCGGTGTACATACTGACATTACCGAACGCAAGCAAGCCGAGCAAGTGCTGCGTCAAACGCTAGAAATTCTAGACTCAGCCAGCGATGCTATTATCATTCGGGACATGGATGACCGAATAGCGTACTGGAATCGCGGAGCAGAACTCCTCTACGGTTGGAAAAAAGAAGAAGTCATCGGACAGTACATTCACACATTCCTGCACACTGTCTTTCCCAAACCCTTAGAAACTGTCTTAACGGAGTTTTTGCAGCAAGGACACTGGCAGGGAGAACTACACCACACCACCTGTGACGGACGTCATATCATTGTAGCCAGTCGCTGGACACTACAACGCGATGGAACTGGGCAACCTTGCAAGCAATTGGAAATTAACAACGATATTACCGAACGCAAACAATTTGAAATAGCGCTTGCCAAAGCCAAAGAAGCAGCAGAAGCAGCAAGTTTTGCCAAAAGTGAATTTCTTGCCAACATGAGCCACGAGCTACGGACTCCGCTTAACGGTATTCTGGGTTATGCTCAAATTCTTCAGCGTTCCAAACACCTCAAAGAAGAAGAGCGATCGCGGATTGATGTAATTTATCAATGCGGCTCACATTTACTAACTTTGATCAATGACATCCTGGATTTGTCAAAAATTGAAGCACAGAAAGTAGAACTAATACCCACCGATTTCCACTTCCCGGCATTTCTGCAAGGCGTAGCGGAAATGTGCCGCATCCGAGCCGAACTGAAGAACATTCAGTTTCACTCTCAATTAGCCCCAGAATTACCCATCGGTATTCATGGTGATGAAAAACGCCTGCGGCAAGTGTTGATAAATCTTCTGAGCAATGCCATCAAATTTACCGATGCAGGCAGCGTCACTTTCACGATCGCTTATGCCTCTGAAGGAAAAATCCGCTTTGAAGTACGCGATACAGGTGTTGGCATACCCCAGGAAAAACTCCAAGCCATTTTTCAACCTTTTGAGCAAGTAGGAGATAGTCGCCGACAAACCGAAGGCACTGGCTTGGGCTTGGCAAT
Organism: Chlorogloeopsis sp. ULAP01; assembly: GCF_030381805.1. Lineage (NCBI taxonomy): Bacteria > Bacillati > Cyanobacteriota > Cyanophyceae > Nostocales > Chlorogloeopsidaceae > Chlorogloeopsis > Chlorogloeopsis sp. ULAP01. The sequence continues at coordinate 78,826 of NZ_JAUDRH010000022.1, read as the reverse complement.
TAGCCAAAGAATTGTGGAATTGATGGGCAGCACCATTCAAGTTCAAAGTGAAGTGGGCATTGGTAGTATTTTCTGGTTTGAGGTGATCTTGCCTGAAGCCGATGAATGGGTGAAAACTTCTCAAGCCGACGACAAAGGACAAATTATTGGCATCAAAGATTGCCATCCTAAGATTCTAGTGGTTGATGACAAATGGGCAAACCGCTCTGTGATTGCCAATTTGCTTAGTCCCATCGGTTTTGAAGTTTTTGAAGCCGAAAATGGGCAAGAGGGTTGGGAGAAAATCTTAGAATTTCAGCCAGATCTTGTCCTCACCGACTTATTGATGCCAAGTCAGGATGGATTTGCACTCATCAAACGTATTCGCAATTGCGAAGCGTTTAAAGACATTGCCATCCTTGTTTCATCAGCAAGTGTATTTGAAAGCGATCGGCATCGCAGCTTGGAAGTAGGAGGAAATGATTTTCTCCCCAAACCAGTACAGGCAATGGAACTTTTCCAGAAATTACGAAAACTTCTCCATCTGGAATGGGTTTATGAAGAGCAAAAAATTGTTAGCCAACCGGAGGTAAATAATGCTGAGATGGTTGCTCCACCTACCGCAGAACTGGAAAGCCTGCATGAGTTGGCAATGAAAGGCAACTTTAAGGGAATTATTAAACAAGCGGCATTGCTCGAACAGATGGATAAAAAATACATCCCCTTTGCTAAAAAGATGCACCAATTAGCCAAAGGATTTCAAGACCAGGAAATTTTAGCACTCATTCAATCTTACAAATAAGCATTATGAATCTTGTTACTAATCAAGCTGCAACAGTTCTCATTGTTGATGACAATCCTGCCAATTTAGGTGTCTTATCTGACACCCTCGATCAGGCTGGCTTAGAAGTATGGGTAGCGAAATCTGGCAAAATAGCCTTGGAGCGGGTTAAATATGCTCTACCCAATTTAATCTTGTTGGATGTCATGATGCCAGAGATTGATGGCTTTGAAACCTGTCGTCAATTGAAGGCAGTTCCGGAAACAAAAGATATTCCTGTCATCTTTATGACAGCACTCTCTGATACAGCTAACAAAGTTGAAGGTTTTCAAGCAGGTGCTGTTGACTATGTCACTAAACCTTTCCAACATGAGGAAGTGCTATCACGGGTAAAATTACACCTAAAACTACATGATTTAGCTGAAAATCTCGAATATAAAAATGTCCAGTTAGAGCAAAAAATTGCAGAAGTAAGCCTTGCCTATGACAAGCTGCAACAAATGCAAATCAAGCTGATTCAAAGCGAGAAAATGTCTAGTTTAGGACAAATGGTTGCTGGAATTGCTCATGAGATTAATAACCCTGTAAATTTTATCTATGGCAATATCATTCATGCCAATGAATATGCTCAAGAAGTGCTGAATCTGTTGCACCTCTATCAAGAAGAATATCCAAATCCTACCCCTAATATTCAAGCTGAACTGGAAGCGATTGATCTGAATTTTCTTCAGGATGATTTATTAAAGCTGCTCAATTCTATGAATTTTGGCGCACGACGCGTTCGCGAAATTGTAAAGTCGATGCGAAACTTCTCTCGTGTAGACGACACTGGAATCACAGAGGTTGATATTCATGAATGTATTGATAGCACGCTCACTATTTTAAATTACCGTCTTAAGGCAAAACCAGAGCACTCTGAAATTGAAGTGGTTAAAGAGTACTCTATGTTACCACCAGTAGGGTGCTATGCTGGGCCGCTCAATCAAGTTTTTATGAATATTATTTCAAATGCGATCGATGCACTCGATGAATACAATCAACAGCGTTCATTTGAGGATATGAGACAGCAACCAAGTCAAATTAAGATTTGCACAAAGATGATTGGAGATGACTGGGTTGCTATTTATATTGCCGATAGCGGCCCAGGAATTTGTGAAGATGTAAAAGCGAAACTGTTCAATCCTTTCTTTACAACAAAACCTGTTGGGAAAGGAACTGGATTGGGTTTATCTATTAGCCAACAAATTATTGTGGAAAAACATGGTGGTAGTCTACAATGCCAATCCACAGTTGGAAAGGGAACAGAATTTATCATTAAAATTCCCACTCAACAGCGACAGCAATTTTCGCGAGTTGCTTAGGGATAGATAGAGTGAGAGATTTTATCTAACTTGCACGAAATTGTATTTATTGTATTGCTCAAATCCTTGGTGTCATCATTGGCTACCAAGGATTTGTTTTTAAAGCCAAAAGAGTGATGACTTGTTATGAGTTCTATTTATTTTTGAGGAGGAAATAAATTGTTTTGAACGAAAATGATGCAGTAGAAGTTATACAACAAGATATCACAGATTCTACAATCCAAGTTGGAAGCAGTTACGAATGGAGAGGAAGTGGAGTTGAACCCCAGTGGAACAATCCTAAATCTACAAAAGCTTACGATCATATTGAGCGACATCATGGCCCCAAAAAGAAGCCAAGTGAACTCCAGGGAAGAGCTAATAGCACTCAAGATAACCAAGGACAGTGGTATAGTGCAGAGTATTGGGTAGAGGCTGAGAAGGTGACACCAAAATATCCTGGTCGATACATAATTGATTTCAAGCGGCCTATTGGTTGAGTCTATCACCCTAATGACAGTACAACTGAAAATGTAACTCGTGCAGTTGTTGTCAGAAATGCAGATGGAACAATCAAGTCAGCATATCCTGTAACTGACAATACTAATTTGAAAAATCAGATAGGAGAAAATCAATGAATAATACTCAAAAGTTTACTCTTAAATTAGAAGAACCTTGGACATGGGAAGGTCTTGCTCCGCCAGAAGATCCATTGAGAGAACTTTCTGATTTAGAAATAGGATTACGACGTTTTTGCTTTGAGTGCAACCATAAAGTATTACTAGAAATTGGAAACGAAAAAAAATATATCTTTTTAGATCCAGATATAATCCTTATTTTGGATAGTCTACCTCAACAAGTTTCAGAATTATCCCTTGACAAAAAGATAGAGTTAGATTTTCCTGAAAGTTATATGTATGTAGAGTTTGTACCTACTACCGATAACATTAGCTGCACTCTTACGAAATTTGGCAGCAAACCCCAACAAAAGAGTTTCGAGCTTAATAAAACTCAAGTAATAAGAGAATTAAAACTTTTTTTAGAACAAATTATTGATAAAGCTGTGGATGGAGGTTATATTACATTCGCAGATAAAGAAGAATTTATGATGCCAGTGTATAAACTGGCAATATGCTAAGTAGACTTGCCTAAGAAAAGTTAAGAATATTTTTTCTTAGTGGAATGAAAAACTAACAACAAATGGCTTTCAATTCTCTGCAACTCCAAATCTAGCAATTGGGAAGAATAAGTTTGAATTCAAAATGAGTTCAAAAGTTTAAGAGTTAGACTTTGGAGGTTACAAATGCTGTCTTTGCTACGTATGTTAGCGTCGAGTCTGCTGAGGCTGTTAAGAGTAATATGCTGGTTAGCTAATGCCTTGGTTGCACAAGTACAACGTTCAGGAGGATGGAGTCATTTAAGGCGTGGATTTATGCTGCGCGAACAAGGGTTATATCGCGATGCCCTAAAAGATTTTAGTCATGCTTTATCTCTTTTTCAAAAAATAAAAGACCACAAAAATGAAGGTATTGCTCTTACCCATATTGGAAGTTTATATTATCATCTAGGACAATATTCAAATGCATTAGATAACTATCAGCAAGTACTTCCCCTTCATCGTCAGGTGAAGAATCGAAAAATGGAAGGTCTTATAGTCAATAATATCGGCATAGTATATTACTTCTTTGGACAATACTCAGAAGCGCTACAGTACTTTCATCACTCTCTAATTATCCGTAGAGAAATAGGCGATAAATCTGGTGAAGCTACTACTCTCACTAATATTGGATTAATATATAAAAATTTAGGACAGAATCAAAAAGCACTAGAAAACATCAAGAAGCACTGGAAATTGCCAAGAAACAAAATAATCGAGGTCTTGAAGCAAGCATTCTTAATAATCTAGGAGGAATTTATAATGAATTTAGTCAGTATGTAAAAGCATTAGAACTACATCAGCTAGCTCTTGAGATAGATATAGAAAATAATAATTTAGCAGGCAAAGCTTCTTCTCTAAATAATATTGGATGTGTTTATCGCAGCTTGGGACAATACTCAAAAGCGCTGGAACACTACAACAAAGCCTTGAAAATTTTCCGAGAATTAGGCGATCGCGCTAATGAAGCTACAGTTCTCAATAATTTTGGAGGAATTTACGACCAGCAAGGGCAGTACTGTGAAGCATTAGAATATTATTGTCAAGCTTTATCAATTCTTCGGGAAATAGGAGCGCGGGAAGGCGAAGGTATTACTTTAAATAATATTGGAGCAGTCTACAGTTTTCTAGGAGAATTCCCGAAAGCACTTCAATACTATAAAGAATCTTTGAGCTTGCATCAGGAGATAGGTGATTTTGCTATTCAAGGCATGACTCTTAATAATATTGCTCACATATACTGTCGTTGCGGGCATTATGCAGCAGCTTTAGAATCCTATGAAGAAGCCTTAGTAATAGCTAGTAAGGTAGGCGCTCGTGACACAGAAGCTACTATTTTGAGCAATATTGGTTTACTTTACGCTAGCTTAGGCGAATTTGAAAAAGCATTAAACTACTACGAACTTGCCTTAGCCCTTCGGCGAGACATTAACGCTGTTCCAGGTCAAGGAGAGACTCTTTATCTCATCGGTGATGTCTATCGCAATCTAGCAAATTACTCAAAGGCACAAGATTATCTTCAAGAAGCTCTAGCAATTCATCGAGAAATTGGAGACATTATGAGTGAGGGCAATACTCTTAGTATTTTAGGATTAATTTATAGAGATTTAAAAGAATATGAAAAAGCTCTAGAAAACTATCAGCAAGCCCTAATGATTCGTAAGAAATTAGGAAACCGCATGGATGAACTTGAAAACCTTGAATATATTGGAGAAGTATTTTTGGAGTTAGAGCAGCACTCCGAAGCCCTGGAATACTATCAGCAAGCATTAGTAGTTGCTAGAGAGATGGATTATCAACATAGTGAAGACAGAATTATTGAGACTATCAACGAGATTAATAGTCGTTCATTTGCCTGATTGGCTTAACTTTTTGATTGAGAATTACGCTTAGGGTATATCATAGTTTTGAAGTAGAAACGCAAGTTGATTTATTGCGTCTCTACAAGGGTATTTATCTAACGTCCCACCAACTTATCCCGCAGATGCTTAATCCGATCGCGTAACTTTGCCGCCTCCTCAAATTCTAATTTCTTCGCCGCTTCTTTCATCTGTGCTTCTAGTTGAGTAATCAATTCTGGAATGTTTTCTAACGGCAATTCATCTATATGTTGCTCGACTGTTTCTAACTCTTGAGCATTCAACCTTCGCGATACTTCCAAGAAAGATAAAATTGCGTTACTCGATTTCTTGACTATTGGTTGCGGTGTAATTCCGTGCATCCGGTTGTATGCCATTTGAATACCGCGACGGCGTTCGGTTTCATCAATAGCTTTAATCATGCTATCTGTGAGGTTATCGGCATACATAATTGCTTGCCCCCGAACGTGACGTGCTGCCCTCCCAATAGTTTGAATTAAAGAACGTTCGGCACGTAAAAAACCCTCTTTATCTGCATCTAAAATTGCTACAAGCGAAACTTCTGGTAAGTCTAGCCCTTCTCGCAATAAGTTCACACCAACTAAGACATCAAACTTGGCGTCGCGTAAATCTTGAATAATTTCAATGCGCTCAATCGAATTAATTTCAGAATGCAAATATCTTACTCGAATACTATTTTCTTGCAGGTACTCAGTTAAATCTTCTGCCATGCGTTTTGTTAAAGTTGTCACCAACACCCGCTCGTGGAGATCTACCCTATCTTTGATTTCACCTAATAAATCATCAATTTGCCCTTCTGTCGGACGAACAATAATTTCTGGATCTATTACACCAGTGGGGCGAATAATTTGCTCTATCACATGATCTTGAGAAACTTCTATTTCCCAGTCTCCTGGAGTCGCAGAAACAAAAACACATTGATTTACCTTTGCCCAAAATTCTTCTGCTTTCAAAGGGCGGTTATCGGCAGCACTAGGTAAGCGAAAACCATGCTCAATTAATACTTTTTTCCTGGCTTGATCGCCGTTGTACATACCGCGAATTTGCGGCACAGTTACGTGAGATTCATCGATTACCAACAGCCAATCTTTAGGAAAATAATCAACCAAACACTCTGGCGGTTCTCCTGCTAGTCTTCCTGCCAAGTGACGAGAGTAGTTTTCGACGCCGTTGCAGTAACCAACTTCTCGCAGCATTTCTAAGTCATAGCGCGTTCGCTGATCTATACGTTGCGCTTCTAGTAATTTTTCTGCTGCCTCTAATTCGGCTTTGCGCTCTTTTAATTCTAGGGCGATCGCATCACAAGCTTCTTCTAACCGTTCTTCTGGGGTGACAAAGTGACGTGCAGGGTAGAGATTCACCGCTTGCAAACTTTGGAGAATTTCACCCGTTACCGGATCAACGTAACGAATAGCGTCTATTTCATCACCAAAGAACTCAATCCGAATAATACGATCTTCATATGCTGGGCCTACTTCCAGCACATCACCCCGAACACGAAATCGTCCCCTGCCTATTTCCAAATCATTGCGGCTATATTGTACCGATGCTAAATCTCGTAAAATCTCCCGTTGATTAACTTCCATTCCCACTTGAAAGGGAATCGCAGCTTTGAGGTATTCGGCAGGAATTCCCAAACCGTAGATACAGCTAATCGAAGCAACTACAATTACATCACGACGCTCGAACAGCGATCGCGTTGCCGAGTGCCGCAACATATCAATTTCATCGTTAATGGAAGCAGTTTTTTCTATATACGTATCAGTTACAGGAATATAGGCTTCTGGTTGATAGTAATCGTAGTAACTCACGAAATACTCCACAGCGTTCTTGGGAAAGAACTCCCGCAACTCGTTACAAAGCTGTGCAGCCAGAGTTTTGTTATGTGCCAAAACTAGAGTCGGTTTGCCAACTTTCTCAATTACTGATGCGATTGTAAATGTCTTCCCGGTTCCCGTCGCTCCTAGTAATGTTTGATAATGATGACCTGCTTGGATACTTGCTGCAAGTTGCGCGATCGCTTGGGGTTGATCGCCTGTTGGACTAAAGGGAGCTTGAAGACAAAATTCTGTCATACAGTTTTGCTATAAATACCCAATCTTAATAGTAGCGAATACATACTTTGACCAAATTACAATGCATATTTTGGTTCAAATGAAAATTATTTTAATATCTCTTAATTTATTGCAAAAAACTTTAATATTAATAACACTTATGTATAGCTTTTAAATAAAGTTATACATATAAAATGTTCTTTAAAGTTAAACTCTAAATATATTAGGAAAATTTTGACTTCTCAAAAATATTCTAAAAATTCCTTAATAATTTAGAGGTGTGTGATTTATGGCTATGAGCAGCACTGGCAAAGGAGTCAGTCCTCGGCAAAAACGTGCAAAGTTAAAGGGGGATACTGTGGAACTTGAAAATAACCAGGGTCAAAACTCAAATACCGATCAACCAGTGCAGCTAGAATCGCCAGGTAAAATCGAAGTCCGTGACAACCTTGCTGTTTCTGGTCTACGTCCGATTGGTGCTAGTGATTTAGAAGTTGCAGAAACCCTCTCAATCTCTGGTCTACGTCCGATTGGTACCAGTCACTTGCAAGTTGTAGAGACAATGAACATCATGGGTATACGTCCCATTGCTGCAAACAATATCCAAGTAGTTGACAGCATGAACTTATCGGGAATTCGTCCGATCGCCTCCAGTTCCTTAGTAATTTCTGAAACCTACTCTGTAATGGGTAATCGTCCAGTAGCATCCAATGAGATTGATGATTCTGAAAATTTGATGGGTTTTTTAGATTAGATAGATAAAAAATAATACCCATAACTTCCTGAACCCGGTACTTAAAAAACCGGGTTTTTTATTTATTAAATGGTAGTTAATAGTTGTTATTTTTCGATATTTAGCAATAAGTACTAAATTGATCCCCGTCTCTTATTTTCTATCTCTTTTAGCATAGAGCAATAATATGTCCTATGGTGGAAGGCTAGAATAAAAGTAAATAGTTAACTTGTAAATGTAGTCACAAAACCAAAGTTGAATTAACAACTTTGAAGATAAGTTATATAAATATAAGGAGAAGACAATGAGTTTAGAAGATAGAGCAAAAGCAACAGCTAAAAATGTAGAAGGAAAAGCTCAAGAAGCTTGGGGAAATGTAACTGGCGATCCACAAGATAAAGCAGAAGGCAAAGCTAAACAAGCAGAAAGTGAAGTACGTCATGCAACCGAAGACGTAAAAGATAACATCAAAAAAGCAGTTGACTAGAACTACTTTTGTTTTAAAGATTCGACGAGATAAAACAGGGTGTACTTTACTTACAAAATTACCCGAACTACCAGAACTACTAACTAAACGCGCTTAATAGATAGATGCGCAGTTTATTAAAAGTCCGCCTGAGCGGGCTTTTTACTTCATCTCAAAATTATTTCTTGAGTATGAGGGTTAATTTTAAAGAAAGTGTTCCCATATTAATTATTGATGGTCTAGACCTCATATCAAGACAAGAATTATCAATTCAAATCTTTGAAAAAACAATAAATAAGGTCTAGTGTGGCAATAGTTTTTTAAAGGAGGTAATCAGAATGAATCTGCTACAGCAGAGTCGCAAAATTTTAACGGCTTTCGTCTTAATTTTAGTTTTGACAATTACTACTGCCTGTGGTGGTAATGTAGCCCAAGTTGACCGTACCACAACTCCGCCTGGAGTTAACCGGGATGTAGCCGCACAATTACAGCGAGGAAATACTCCTGCGGGGCAAAGTTTTGGTGATTGGGTTGTGCAAACATCTAGAGGTTTGGTTAAAGATGTTTATGTGCGTGACAACAACAAGCTAGGTGTTGTGATTTCCCCACAAGTGCGCCCCAATGAAGTGCGTCCATTAGCAAGATCTTTAGTTGAAGGCTTCCGGAAGAACTTTCCTAATCAAGACTTGACAGTTTTGATCTATGCACCCGATAAGCAGCTGATTTTGACAGCTCGCTATGATGTTCAATCCAATCAAGTTCAGTACACGTAAAGCTAGTGGCTAACAATTCACCGCAATTAATAGTTAGCAATTAGTGATTAACGATCAGCAAAAAGGAGATTAGTAAAGTGACTAGCAGTGATGAGTACAAACGCCAAATTATGAGAGATTTGGCTCAGGGAAACACTGAATCCCTTGATGATGTATCAACCGAGGAATATCAAAACTTTGATGATTTTGCTCAACGTACCACGTTGGATCAGCGTCGTCAAATGTTTGAACGCTCTTTGCATCCAGAGCGCATTCCTCCCAGCCAGATGGAGCCAGAATTACAAAAGGCGATCGCTAATATCAAACCAAATGAAAGAGATGATGTCGCACGTTCCTTCTTCAAGCACTTCAAGCAAAGAGGGCTGGATGATCGCCATCTAGAGCAACAATTAGGGCTTTCTACCCACAACCCTAATCGCATGAATGCTGATGATGTAAGCAAACTTGCCTCGTTTGCCTATCACAACCATCCCGACGTTTTCCGGGAAGTGCTAGCAGAGCAACCTGCGATCATGAAGTTTCTCAGCAATCCTATCGTTGGAGCGATTTTGGGATTAGCAGCAGCAAAATGGTTGGGTGGTCGTAAGTAAGTTAAGTAAGTGTGGATAATTAAGCAAAGGTGGGATTTTACCCACCTTTTTTGTTTTTAAAATACTGCGTTATCGAACAATATGGTTCAGTTAACGGTAACCGACACCTTATACCATTTTGGATTAGAAATCGCCTTCTTTGTCCGGGTTGGGTGAATCCATCTGCCCTTAATCATTTTTTAAATTGGTATTAAAAGGTGCAGGCAGTCGCTACAACGGAGCAAAGCACTACCTTGGCTAAACAGACAAAGCCTGCAAACTGTAGGCTTAAGTAAACCTGCGCTATCAAATATCTTTGTGAATCTTATGAATTTATTGCTACTTACACTATCTGCAAGTAAAATCACTTCACTGCTGAATATATGTAATATTAAACACTTTTATTTAAGTTAAGAAAATATTAACTTTATAAAAGTATGCCAATACAATTGTACTAATTATTTATTTGTAAATCTCAAAACATCTGAATTTTCGTGATTTGTTCCTTTCTTAAATAAAATTAAAGATTTTCCAAAGTCTAGTCAAAATCAATGGTAAAGTTTTGACCAAGTTAAAATTATCACTAATTGTATATGATTGTAGAATAATTACTGAGGTCATAAATGCTATTTAAAGTAAAAAGTACAACACAAACTTCAGTATCAAATTGATGCTGCTAAATATACCCATTTAAGCTACGCCTACACTTATTTGAGATGGAGGCAAGCCTAGCTATGAGAGTACTTTACTATTCAACTTGATTGTGTAATAACAGTTAGTTCAATGGCATCTAAATGTAAAGCGATTCCATTTACCAAAGTTAAACCACTAAAAAATACTCAGTTATGGCTATTGGGAATAGGAGCTGGTTTAATTGCAATTAACCTAACTCTGACTTGGAAATCTGGAGATGTTGCTCAAGTAGGAATGAGTGTACTTTTTTTATTAGCTGTAGCTTCTCTACTTGGAGACAAACAACATAATCTAAATTTTGAAAGTGGAATTTTTCCCAGTGTTTTAGGTGGATTATTGATTGGTATTTTACTTTGGCAAAGTGCGACTTTCCATCGTAGTGAATTACTAGAAAGTTTTCTTCGCATCTCACCATTAATTTCTGGTTTAGCTGTTGGTTTATTAGCTTCTGGTTTCAAGGGATTAAAGCAATATTGGCAGGAACTAACGATATTATTTTTTCTCGGCATTCCAAAGTTATTGCTATCATCTCTGTTTGACATTTCTCCCTTGACAGCTAAATTTTCCGCTTTCCTGCTTTGGTATTCCGGTTTTGAAGTATCCCTACAAGGAGTTTTCATCAATTTACCAACAGGAAGTGTCAAGGTTTATTCTGCTTGTTCAGGGATAGAATCTATTTGTTATCTTTTGGGCATTTCTGTGATTTGTTTACTAGTATTTCCCATTCAACCCAAACGGAGAACTCTAGTTCTGATTATGGCGATCGCCTTCGGATTTATTATCAATGGGATACGGGTTGCTCTCTTAGCTGTAATCTCTGCACAGAAGAACTTACAAGCATTTAATTACTGGCATGAGGGTGATGGTTCTCTCATCTTTGGCATGATTCAAGTGATGGTATTTACTTTATTTTATGTTTTCTTGCTTCGACAGCAGGAAAAAAATAATCAAGATTCTGCGGAGTTGAAAAAATAATGACCCAATGGCAACAATTACGGATTCCGTTTCTAGCTTTTATCCTGAGTAGTATTATATTCATTTTAATCAAAGTATTTTTATCAATGAATATAGACAAGCCGAAACCAGAGCAATCAAGTGGCAATCATTTTGTCAATACAGTCCTCTTGAAAACGTAACACTCTTGTAGATGACCTATTAGCTACTAGATACTTTCATTTAGGTTGAATTTTAGTATTTCCAAAACTTTCCTATATATTGTGTGAAGAAATGACTAAATCCATTAGTGATAAATTCATTCCCGTGCTAAATGAGCTACAAGACTTTGCCTATAAACAGGCAGACTCCATGAATATTTTACGAGTACTTGGCTATGGATTATTACTATTAGCTTTGTTCGACATCATAGAGATGTTTATACCACCAAGCTTTATGAATCCTGTTTGGGAATTTCAAACTTTTGGTACACTTGTTGAACGAGTACCTGTACCTTTGATTGGATTAGTGTTGGTATTTTTTGGAGAGACATATTCACGCAACAAATGGGAATTTCGGATTTTGAGATTCCTGTCTTGGCTCACTTTATTGTTTACAGTATGTTTTTTCTTAATGGTTCCTTTAGGAGTCATTAATACCGTCCGGCTCAATAACGCAAGTACTACTCAAATAAATGCTGTTTCACAACAACAAATTGCTCAAGCAGAACAAGTAGAAAAGCAACTAAGTCAAGCTTCACCAGAACAGATTAATAATTTTTTAAAAAGCCAAGGCCGCTCATTAAAAAGTCAAAATCCTGAAGAAGTAAAAAGTAAAATCTTATCAGAACTTTCTAAAGCTAAAGAACAAGTCCAGATTCAAGCACAAGCTAATTTGTCTTCTCAAAGAATGAAATTGATTAAGAGTTCTGTGAAATGGAATTTGGGAGCCTTAGTTTCTGCCGCTTTGTTTATTAGTCTTTGGAAAGCAACTCATTGGGCAAGGGTTTACAAGTAGAAGTCAACTATGCTGGAGGCAGAAGGTAGGAATTAGGAAAAGGGGACAAACAACCAGATACGGAAGGCGAGTAAATGTGAGTCATGTTCCTTCTCCCTATCTCCCCCTCTCCTTGTCCTCTTCTGTACGCAGTTCACGAGGGCTACTTAGAAGGTTATTGGTATGATTGGAAAAAAAGGGCAATCTGTCAAAGCGATCGCCCTTTTTCTTTACTATTGAGATTGAAAATTATTTTAGTACTTGATTTACACCTTTGCTAATTCTGGTGTTGGACGCTTGCTGTTGCGAATGGCTGTAATCGCCTCAGCATAATCCTTAGCATTAAATACCGCAGAACCAGCTACGATCGCGTTTGCTCCAGCTTCTAAAACTTGCCAGGTATTGTTAGCTTTCAGCCCGCCATCTACTTCAATCCAAGGATCTAAACCGCGTTCATCACACATCTGACGTAACTTGCGGATTTTGGGAACCACTCCTGGAATAAAGCTTTGTCCACCAAAACCAGGGTTGACACTCATAATCAATATCAAATCGCAAAGCTCCAGCACGTACTCAATTAAATCCAGAGGTGTGGATGGGTTGAGAACGACACCGGCTTGCTTACCAAGTTCTTTAATTTGACCGAGAGTGCGGTGTAGGTGTGGTGAAGCATTATGCTCGCAATGTACGGAGATAATATCTGCACCAGCTTTCGCAAAGTCCGCAACATACTTTTCTGGCTCCACAATCATTAAGTGGACATCCAGTGGCTTTTTCGTAACCGGACGAACCGCCTCCACTACCAGAGGACCTATCGTAATATTAGGTACGAAACGACCGTCCATTACATCAACATGAATCCAATCGGCTCCGGCTTCATCTACAGCGCGTACTTCGTCTCCGAGGCGACTAAAATCCGCTGATAGGATAGATGGAGCAATCACAATATGCTTTTTAGATAGCGTTTCGGTCATGGCTAGTGGGTATTTAAGCGTCCTTTTCTGTAAGTATTGTAACAAAAGTTTAGCAAACTCTTACATCTCTAGATGCTGCTCTTCGGAAGAAGAGGACAGAGGGATAAGGAGACAAGGGGAGTAATAGACAACCAACTACTGTACGGGCGGGTTTTATTAGTAATCTCTCAAAATAACGAAATATCTAAAATAAACCCGCACGGCAGTCGCTACAACGCGCTTAACCCGACGCCAGGTGCTACAAGTCGGCAGAGCCGCCCAACGCACTGGCTCCGCAAAGCGCTGCCTCCCCTACTAACAAATGACCAATGACCATTAACAGTTGACTTTTGACTATGGTGAAAAAACTAACTTGGATTGTTTGGGGATTGAGTGCTTCTTGCTTGGGTATGCCAGTAGTTGCTCTGACTCTAGAAACTTCCCTTGGTACTAACGGCATTGATGCTTTGAGGCTAGGCAAACCTCCCTATAATTTGACTGGTCGCAAGATTGCCATTGGTCAAGTCGAGATAGGGCGTCCGGGAATGTTTGGGGTAGACAAAGCCGTCTCCAAAAATCGCTCTGTAAGCATAGCGGGTGTTTTTTTACGCAATAGCCCTGCCAAATCGAATAACAGTGTTGATCCGCACGCTTATAATGTCGCTGGCGTTATGGTCAGTACAGATAAAGCATTTCCAGGGGTTGCTCCAGGAGCACGATTGTACTCATCTGCTGTAGGTTCTACTAAGATGGGTCAGCCAGAGGAGTGCTTATCTGCACAGCATATTGCTCTACAAAATAGTGGCGATATTCGTGCCATTAACTTCAGCTTTGGCGAACCATTAAATCGTGACCCGCGTCCAGAGGCAGTTTTGGATGGCAACGCCTTACTAACCCAATGTGTTGACTGGTCTACTCGTGTTCATAATGTTTTGTACATGATCGCAGGCAACCAAGGAAAGGGAGGAATTCCTATCCCTACTGATAATTTTAATGGAGTTAACGTGGCTTTTTCCTCTCGTCGGGGAGGAATTTTTAATAAGGTAGACGTTTCTAACTTAGTTGCGACAAGCGAGGCAATGGAAGAGCGGCTAGCTGGCAAAGAAATTAATTTAGGCCCACGTCGCACCATTGCTTTAGTGGCTCCTGGCAATAACATACCCATGCTGAATCCAGATGGCAAAGTGAATAAAGTCACGGGTACAAGTTTTGCTGCACCTCATGTTACAGGTACAATTGCCTTGCTACAAGAATTTGGCGATCGCCAAGTGCGGACAAAACAACAAAATTGGAGTATCTCTTCTCGCCAACATGAAGTGATGAAAGCTGTATTGCTGAACTCAACAGATAAAATTCTAGATAGCGGTGATGGCTTGCGTTTGGGAATGACTCGCACACTAGTTGATAAACAAAATAGAGACTGGCTAGCTTCTGATGGCTACAAAGACCCGAAAATACCTTTAGACGCCCAAATGGGAACAGGGCATTTAAATGCCTTTCGTGCTTACCAGCAATTTAGTGCCGGTCAGTGGAACCCATCTCAAGCGGTGTCGGCTATTGGTTGGGACTATAATACTGTAAATACTGGGGGATCTGTGGAATATACATTAGCAAAGCCTTTACCACAAAACAGTTTTGTTGCCATCACCTTGGCTTGGGACAGATTGGTAGAACTAAACGATAAAAATAAAAATGGTTTATATGATGCGGGTGAAGATTTTCGCGATCGCGGCTTGAACAATCTTGACATTCATCTTGTCAAAGCTGATGCCAAAGATTTAGATACTGGTACTGTTTGTTCTTCCATCAGCGAAGTCGATAGCGTCGAGCATATATTCTGTCCTGTACCTGCTCAAGGTAACTATCGAATCCGTGTTCAGTTCCGCAAACAAGTAAATACAGCCACTCAATCTTATGCCTTAGCATGGTGGACTGTACCGAAGAAATAGGGAATGGGGATTGGGAGAAGAGGACAAGGGGACAAGGAGACAAGGAGACAAGGAGAAAGATTTTCCCCTTCCCCATCTCCCCCTCTCCCCCTCCTCTTCCTAGCCCCTAAGAATATTGTTGCCAAAACTGTAACCAATAAATGACCACGCCTTCTTAAATGCCATAGTCAACTAAAGGTTGAAGTATGAAGTATGCGATTAGCCCTACGAATACTCTTCATCCTTTTTTAGTCAAAAGCGTAGGTTTTGGCATCAGGTGCGGTAATCATGAAGCAAAAATTGAGTAGTGACTGGGAAAAGTTCCTGCAAAGACGTTACGCTGTACGCTTGGGCAGACGCTACGTTATGGCTGCTGCTAGCGTGATGCTGATGGGCGTAATCGGATGTTCTCAAGTCAGTGATAGTACTAGCGTTTTTGCTCAATCTCGCCCTCCTCACTCAGAATCTCCCATGCCTGCAAAATCTGTCTTACCTAATACTAAACTCACTACTGCTAATACTAAGTTTGGTTTTAAACTTTTTTCAAGAATTCTAGAACAAGAGGGTGACAAGAACGTTTTTGTTTCGCCTGCTAGTATAGCGATCGCTTTAGATATGACATACAACGGTGCTAGTGGCAGCACGCAACAAGCAATGGCCAAAGCACTTGAGTTAGAAGGATTGACATTGTCAGAAATTAATTCTTCTAACGCAGCCTTAAAGGCGCTTCTAGAAAATTCCGATACTCAAGTTCAACTCAATATTGCTAACTCCCTTTGGGCAAATCAAGATGCTAGCTTTAAACCTGAGTTTCTACAAAGAACTCAAGAATTTTATCAAGCTAAAGTAACTAATGTAAATTTTCAAGATGCGGGCGCACCTGGCATTATTAATAACTGGGTTAATGAAAATACTCGCGGTAAAATTAACAAGATAGTTGAAAGATTAGAACCAGACCAGGTACTTTTTTTAATCAATGCTATATATTTTAAGGGTAAATGGACTAATGAATTCGACAAAAACCAGACAGCCCAACACCCTTTTTATTTAACATCCGGCAAGCAGAAACAACACCCGATGATGTCACAAAAGGGTAAATATAAATATTACGAAAATGAACAATTGCAGGCAGTTAGCTTGCCCTATGGACAGAATAGTAACATTAGCTTATATGTTTTCCTGCCAAAACAAAATTATACCCTTAAATCTTTATATCAAAACTTGAATGCTGATAACTGGGAAAAATGGATGTCTCAGTTTACCAAGCGGGAAGGTTTTATTCGTTTACCCCGCTTCAAAACAGATTATGAAATCACACTCAATAATGCCCTTAAAGCCTTAGGTATGGGAGAGGCTTTTAGCAATCAAGCAGATTTTTCTAATATGGGGAAAAATTTCGCTATCAGTGAAGTTAAACATAAAACTTTTGTGGAAGTCAATGAAGAAGGTACAGAAGCTGCTGCCACCACTTCTGTAGGAATAGTAGCAACCTCCATGCCTTTAGATGAACCGTTCCGGATGATTGTTGACCGTCCTTTTTTGTGTGCAATTCGCGACAATCAAACAGGAAGTGTTTTATTTATTGGTTCAATAGTAGATCCGCAAATAGCTAATAGCTAACAGCTATCAACTAAGCAGTTGGAGGAGACGCTTCTGGTGTAGCTGGTGTACTTACTTCAAGAGAACGAACTCCAGCCGCGTCAGTCACCTGTTTGCGGTAAGATTCGTCAGCATATTCAGAAACATTGCTCGTGACTTGTTCCGAAGCAATATTTTCTTCTGCTTCGTTTTGAGTAGAAACTATAGAAGGACGCCGTAAGGCGCTTAAAGCCGTCTTAATCACAACCGCAGTGGGTACCGCAACAATTACACCCAAAAGTCCGCCTATTCTCGCTCCAGTCAACACTGAAATTAGCACCCAAACAGGGTTTAAACCAATAAAACTACCTAAAATTCGCGGCCCGATTAAGTTTTCTAATATTTGCTGCACTATCACTGCTGCAATTAAAACTCTGACTCCCATCCAAAAATCTTGCAAAGCCACTAAGGTTGTAGTTAAGGCAATACCCACGGAACCGCCAAAGGGTACTAATGCCATAATGCCAATACTTAGACCAAATAACAAACCAAATGGCACCTTAAGCCACAAAAAAGTGGGAATTAAGGCTGATGCCATACAAGTGGCTAAAATCAATTGCGTAATAAAGAAATTTTGAAAGCTCAGGCGTACTGTTTGTGAAAATGCCTCGCGGAATTTAGCAGGAAGCCAATCTATTAAACTTTGCCAAAGTTCATCGCCGTGCTGCAACAAATAGAAAGTCAAAACCATTGTTAAGAGAAAATCTAACAAGCTGGTGAAAGTGACTACTGCCAAATTCAAGACTTGTCCGGCGATCGCCTGTAATTGTCCCTTAACGCGATCGTTAATTTGGGCGGCTAAAGCATCAAGGTTAATCGGTAAACCAAGATTTTCTGCTTTTTCATTCAACATCATCAACTGATAGCGTCCAGAATCTATCAACTCTGGCAACCGAGCCACCAGTTGTTGAGCCTGCGTCAGAGCTAGGGGAAAAAGTGTAAGACCTAGTGCTAATAAAACTGATACAGCCAGTAAGAATACTAAAATGGCAACTTGCTCTCGTCTCGCTCCTTGACGCTCCATCCAACTAACGGGATAGTTGAGCAGAAACGCTAACACGGATGCCCCGACTAAAATGACAATTAGCGAGTGAAAGTAATGAAAAATTACTGAAATCGCCCAGCCATTGAGTACTAGCAGTGGAGCGAACAGGGCGATCGCGCCTATTCTTGCTATTGGTGTAAGTGTTTGCCACCAGTCAAAAAATTTGCGTGTCTGCATCTGCCGATTGCGGGATACAACAGAATAATATCTTTACTATCAAGCTTATTATCTCTAACTATTTAACTCTCATTCATCCCTCTAATTTAGGATTAAACTCAACTGTTATGAATAATTTTGAACGAATTAATGACAATGAAGGACAAGAGGATGCGGGGAGGTGGGGACACGGAGTTGAGGAAGTTGAGGGAGTTGGGGAAGTGATAAAAGTAAATTCTTCCCCATCTTCCCCATCTTCCCTATCTCCCTCATCTGTTCCTCTCCCATTCTCCCCCTCTCCCACTCACCCCCTATCCCACTCCTCTTCGCCAATAGAGCTAATTTTGTATTTGATTCCCATTATCGGTTTTTTCCCCTCCCTGTGGACTCTTTATCACCGCCAAGCCAGTCAGGAACAACTAGCCACTTGTCGTCTGTCAATTACTCTAGCTATATATTGGGTGTTAGGCTACCTGTTTTTAGCAACTGGGGCAGCAAGTTTAGATTTTGTTGCAGTGCGTCTTTTGATCCTCAATAGCTTCTTAACCTCAGGCTACTTTTTAGTGAGTCTTTGGTTAATAATTCTCACAGTTAGACGCAAATCTAGACGCTTGCCGGGATTAAACCATTTTGCAGAGAGAGTAGTTGGTAAGTACTTATCCTGATTTTATTTTTGAGGATATAGCTATATATTTAGTTGCTTTAGGCTTAATGTTCTCAATATTTCACAATGATCTGGTCAAAACCTGTTGATTGTTGCCATACTTCATATAAATCATCTCCAAATTCACTAAGAAGAAGGAGAAACACAGCTATCAGTGTTTTGGATCACACGTAAGTGCAAAGCTAGGCACAAATAATTATAGAGTTAGCTGTTATAGATTTAGGATCTGCTTTCTAGAAGTAGATTTACTTAAGGATTATTCAGTAAGTGTGAGGAAGCCAGTGACCATTCACAGAAGATCGGCGCAAGGAAACCCCTCTGCCAGACCCTCCAAGCCAAATAGCCGCAGCATCAGAAATCCCAAATCTGGGCGTTGGGTGTGGTTTTGGGTGGGTATGAGCGGTATTGCAATGGTGTCAGCAACCGCAGGGGCGCTGTTGGCAGTTTCTTTAACTAGTACACCTTTAATGCAAGCTAATCTCAGTGCCGAAGAGGCAGCGATTTTTGATAGCGATCGCATTTCTGGAGGCGGACTGCGATTTTCAGAGTTAACTCGTCCCGTCAATATTTTAGTGATGGGGATGAGTGTCTTGCCATCAGATGTGCAAAACGCTCCAGAAGAAACTAAAAATCTTGGATACCTACCCCAGGTAAACTCCTTTGATGGGCTTGCTGATGTGATGCTTTTAATTCGGTTTGATCCTGAGAAGAAAAAATTAGCCATGCTTTCTATCCCCAGAGATACACGTGTAGAAATAGAAGGGCAGGGCATGAAAAAAATTAATTCTACCAATATTCAGGGTGGCCCTGCTTTAACCGCTAAAACAGTCAGCAACCTCTTAGACGGGGTAGGAATAGACCGTTATATCCGAATTAATGTTTTAGGCGTTGCCAAGCTGATTGATGCTTTGGGAGGTGTGACAGTTTACGTTCCCAGAGATATGAAATACCAAGATGATTCTCAGCATTTATACATAAATTTAAAGAAAGGCGAGCAACATTTAAACGGCGAGCAAGCATTGCAACTTTTACGTTTTCGCCATGATGAAAATGGTGATATTGGAAGGATTCAACGGCAACAAATGGTAATTCGAGCGTTGATAGATCAGTCTCTCAACCCCACGACTTTAACTCAATTGCCTAAAGTACTTAACGTAGTCAAAGAACATATAGATACTAACTTGACCGTTGAAGAATTATTAGCACTGGTGGGATTTGGAGCTAGAACAAATCGCTCCAATATGCAGATGTTGATGTTACCCGGTAGATTTAGCGGCAAGGATGAATTTGAAGCCAGCTACTGGATACCATATAAAAGACGCATCCATGCAATGATGGCTCAACATTTTGATCTTGAGACGGAAACAGATTCTCTTGCCCAAGTTGTTGATCCAGCCTCATTGCGAGTAGCAATTCAAGACAGCACCGGCAGTGATGAGACCAACCTCCGACCATTAGTTAGGTCTTTGATCAAAGCAGGTTATCGTAACGTTTATATAGCTAAAAGTTCCGGCGTACCTTTAAATGTAACTCACATTGTTGCCCAACAAGGAGATGGCAACAGTGCTGATTTAATTCGCAATACTCTAGGATTTGGAGAAGTACGAGTAGAAAGCACTGGCAATCTTGGCTCTGATATTAGTATCCAAGTTGGCAAGGATTGGTTAGAACAAAGAGGATTACTTGAGGAGCAAATTCAACCTTAAGAGGGCAGGAGGCAGTCCCGATGAAACCAGTTTCACAAGCCTTGCATGAAAGTGTTTTTCTCCCTCAGCTTCCCCAGCCTCAAGAGCTCCCCCTGCTCTTTCAAGTTAGGAGGCAGAAGGAATATTATAATTTCTCCTACTTTCTCATTATCCACACCTAGTACGTTCCCATATCCAGTCTTGTAATATTAAATTTACTAATTCAGGAGCTTCATCTTGAGGACAATGTCCTACACCTTCCAAAGGTATGAACTTTTGTACTTGGGGAAAATTGGCTAATTCTCTGCCTAGCTCTATTGGCTCCCAAGGATCGGCTGTTCCCCACAAGATAATTGCCGGACACGGCAGTTGAGGCAAAAGGTCTTCTGGCAAGGGGCCTTGAGAATAGGAGGTAAAGGCGAGAAATACAGCTGCTGCTCCTGGATCGCTAGCTGGTGCTGTCAGGATGTCTACCAACTCTTCTGTCACAGCTGTTGAGTTTGCATAGGCTTTGAGAAGAATCTTTCGTACTGTTTTCGGTTTGGCAACTTGATCAAAGAAAAACTCACCTATGGGTTTAAAAGATAAAATGCGTTGCAATAGGGGTGCTCCCAAGCGACGATGCCAAGGTAATGTGTGGCGTTTGCGATCGTGTAATAAGCGCAGAGAACAGTTGAGCAATGCCACTCCCAAGGCAATCTCAGGATTACTCACTGCTGCCTGCATAGCAACAATACAGCCAATAGAGTTAGCGACTAAAAAAGCTGGTTCACCCACCACTTCACGGCAAAAATCTGCTACCTGTTGTCCCCAAGTTTCAATTGTATAGGCAATATTTTCACCGGGTTTGGGTTTAGCCGAAGCACCAAAGCCAATCAAATCAATCGCATAAACGCGGAAATTTTCTGCCAGCACCGGAATATTGTTACGCCAATGCCACCATGAAGCTCCAAAGCCATGCACTAAAACAATAGCTGGGCCAGTGTTTCCTTGGGATTGATAGCAGATAGAGAAACCTTGCCAATTCCAGGTTTTTGTTGAGGTTAACGCTGTGGTAGAAATGGAAGTAGTCATGGGTGTTTATATCCAGACAGTTTTAGATGTGGAGCAAAGGCATAGAGTCATTACAGACATAGTGTACAAGTTGGTTAGCAGTGTTTAGTTTATAAGTGCTTTGCATCTGTTGAAGTTATATAAGCATACTTTGTTAAGCTTTTAATAACAAAGAAGTCAAGAACTAGAAGCTAGAAAGCACAATAGTTCTGTTAAAAGAATTTTGAACTCTCAAGTTTTGTTGAAATCCTCTTTTAAATCTCAGTGATTTGAGCGTCCCCGATGACAAGGAACTTAGGTTTATATTCATAAAGATTGCTGATTTGTTTTTAAATGCAGTCTCTGTATAATTACAGTGGCATTTGTGATGATTTGATTCTGTGGTGGATTTGGCAAAAGTTTTATATTCAGTAGTTTTACAATTTACAGCAGCGATATTGATTTCTAAAATTGTTGGATATCAAGCATCCACAAAAGGGGTGGTTTGAAATGGGGAAATGACGCTAGCAAATTTGGGCGTATGTTTTCTTGTTCATACATAGTTCCTGGGAGTTAGAACAATGAATGTACTAGAAACAATAGATACTCCGGTGGGAAGTTACGCACCAGATTTTGAATTGCCAGGAATTGACAAACAAGTACATCATCTTCGCCGTTATTTAGAATCGTTCCGGGCAGTTGGCGTCATTTTGATGTCTAATCATTGTCCTTATGTAAAGTTATATGTAGAAAGGCTGAAGAGCATTCAAACTGAGTTTTCCAAACAAGGTTTTACGCTGATTGGTGTGAATGGCAATGATGCCAGTCAGTTACCCGTGGAAAGCTTTGAAAATATGCAAACTTTTGCAGCAGCTCGTCAGTTAAACTTCCCCTACCTTTGGGATTCAACTCAAGATGTAACTCGCAGCTTTGGAGCCAGCAAAACACCAATGGCTTTCTTGATAGATAAAGAGGGTATTTTACGCTACAAAGGGTTAATTGACGATTATCCCCAAGACCCGTTAGCTGTGAAAAAACATTTTTTAAAGGCAGCGATCGCTTCTGTTGTCCAAGGCAAAGAAATTTTTCCAAAAGAAACTGAACCCGTAGGTAGTGCTTTAGTGTGGCGTGACTAGAGACAGATAGTCACTGTGCTGTTATCTTAAATTGGAGGTAATTGCATATTTTTTGATAAAGCGTAACTTCATGGGAACACATTACCGGCGGGTTTTACTTAAACTAAGCGGTGAAGCCTTAATGGGCAACATGGGCTATGGAATTGATCCAGAAGTGGTGAAAGAAATAGCACAAGAAGTAGCAGAAGTAGTAGCTACTGGTGTTCAGATGGCCATCGTCGTTGGCGGGGGTAATATATTTCGTGGCGTCAAAGCCGCGTCGGCGGGGATGGATAGAGCAACCGCTGACTACATTGGAATGATTGCCACGGTAATGAATGCCATGACGCTGCAAGATTCGCTCGAACGAATCGGAGTACAAACGCGAGTCCAAACCGCGATCGCCATGCAGGAATTAGCTGAACCTTATATTCGCCGTCGTGCCATCCGTCATCTAGAAAAGGGACGGGTGGTAATTTTTGGTGCGGGTTCTGGCAATCCTTTTTTCACTACTGATACGACTGCGGCTTTAAGAGCTGCGGAAATTGAAGCTGAGGTGATTTTCAAAGCCACAAAAGTAGACGGAATCTACGATGCCGATCCACATATTTACCCTGATGCCAAACGCTACAATACTCTGACATATGGTCATGTTTTGGCGAAAGATCTGCGGGTAATGGACAGTACCGCGATAGCCTTATGTAAGGAGAATAATATCCCTATTCTCGTCTTTGACTTAACTGTGCGGGGTAATATCCGCCGAGCAGTCATGGGAGAATCGATCGGCACCCTTGTGGGAGGTTCTTGTGAAATTAGCTGAAGCTGAGAGTACGATGCAAAAGACTGTTGAGGCGACTCAACGAGCTTTTAACACAATTCGCACTGGTCGCGCTAACGCGAGTTTACTAGATAAGGTAACGGTAGAGTATTACGGTTCGCCTACACCCTTAAAGTCTCTGGCAAATATTAGCACGCCGGATGCTACGACAATTTTGATTCAGCCCTATGATCGCAGTACCTTGAATATGGTCGAAAAGGCGATTTCGATGTCGGATGTGGGGTTAACGCCCAATAATGATGGTTCTGTGATCCGGCTGAATATTCCGCCTTTGACGAGCGATCGCCGCAAAGAATTAGTCAAAATTGCTGCGAAGTACGCTGAAGAAGGACGCGTCGCAATTCGTAACATCCGCCGTGATGCTCTAGACACTATCCGCAAAATGGAAAAAAATTCGGAAATAACAGAAGATGAAGCACGTGATCAGCAAGATAAATTACAAAAACTAACGGACAAATACACTGGCAAAATCAACGAACTGCTAGCAGAAAAAGAAAAAGACATCACAACTGTCTAAAAATTTAGGATTAGAGGAGACAGTGCTGTTGTAAGTTCAGACTTTTGGTAAAGTAGCCGCAGTGCGATCGCGCTGTGAAAACTTGTTATATACCTGCATACACCAAGCATGACTTCCAGTTGTGAAAATTAATAGCTGCTTAAATCCGCTTGTATAAGAGTGAATAGTTGAGAGTTCAATTCGTTACTCTCAACTGCTCATTCTTAGTACATTAATTTCTTATAGTGTTTTTCAATGCAGAGGAACCCAGAGAAAACACATTAGGCGCTGAGTCGCAAAGCGACACGCTACGCGAACGCCTTCCCGCAGGGTAGGAGCGCAGAGTAAAATCTCAGAGATCAGGTATGCTTTTCGGCAATCTAAACTACAAAAGCTACAAAAATTTTTGTGAAATGTGAAAATATTTACTAAAACTTTGCAGAAAATTTGTAACCAGTAGAAGTAATGAATTGTAACTTAGTAGAGGTCATGCCAGGCTAATAGCTGTTTTTATATGTATTCAGAATAATACATATAAACTACGAAAACATATGAAAAAACTAAGAATAAATTAGAGAACAATAACAAAATCAAAAACAATAAACTATTAAAAATTTAGTTTTGAATGCCAAAATTTAGGCAATGAACATTCTTGGTTATAAGTAAATACTTGAGACTAGTCAAACACAAAGCTGTGGAATTTTGCACAGTAGGCACCAAAATCAAGTTAAATTGGTGAGACTGTCTAGCCGTAGAGTATAAAAATTCAACAATCATCAGGAGCAAAATTTAACCATATGTACGACTGCATTATCGTCGGCGCGGGGCCAGCTGGTGGAACATCTGCATATCACTTAGCAAAGCGAGGACGCTCTGTATTAATTCTGGAAAAGGAGTCTCTGCCCAGATATAAACCTTGTGGCGGTGGAGTGTCGCCAAGCATAGCTGAGTGGTTTGACTTTGACTTCAGCCCAGCAATTTCGATTAAAGCAAACACAATTCGCTGCACGTGGAAAATGGGCGATCCGGTGGAAGCTGAACTCAAAACCCCCGAACCAGTGTGGATGGTACGACGGGATGTTTTCGATTACTTCTTAATTCAGCAAGCCCAGAAACAAGGTGCAGAACTAAAAGATAATGTAGAAGTTACGGGCATTGAATTTCAAAGCGATCGCTGGCAAGTAAATACTGCTAACGGTTCATTTACAGGCAGATATTTGATTGCTGCTGATGGTGCAAAAGGCCCTATGGCAAAATGGCTGGGCTTCAAAGAACGCAAACGCCGTTTAGCTGGAGCTTTAGAAGCTGAAGCACCAGCTCAGGTAGAAAACGGCCATATCGCCCACTTTGAATTTGGCATGGTGAAAAATGGCTACCTGTGGAACTTCCCGAAGGCAGATGGATATTCCATTGGTGTTGGTACTTTTATCGGTGGTGAACCACAAGATTTTAAGAAAATTTTGGATGAATATGGCAACTCGTTTGGGTTGGATGTGAAAACCTGCAAACAGTACGGACATGCCCTCTGCCTTTGGAATGGCGAGCAAAAATTGCACACTGACAATGCTATTTTGGCAGGAGAAGCAGCTTGTGTTGTCGATCCATTTACCGCAGAAGGTATTCGTCCTTCTATTTTTACTGGTTTAAAAGCAGCAGAGGCGATTGACAAAGCTGTGGGTGGCGATATCAATGCCCTAGAAAAATACTCTGATGTTATCAATGAGGAATGGGGTACTGATATGGCTTGGGCGCAAAAATTAGCCGGGCTATTTTATCGTTTTCCTGGAGTTGGCTACAAAGTTGGTGTCAAGCGCCCGTCTGCACCCCAAATGATGGGTAAAATCCTGTGTGGACAGTTGCGCTACGGAGATGTTGCCGGTCGTGCCATCAAGCGCTTAACTCCTTTTGGTGGTTAGTAATTTGTCATTTGTCATTAGCTGCCGACACCCTAGAAGGGTGCGGCTACACGTACTCAGTCCGCTTGCGCGGACTAGGTTACTTAGTACTGATGTCCTAAAAAATAGGCATACTTTGTACGTATAGCTACGGTAAAAAATGTGATTATTAACTAATGACCATTGACTGATGACAATTGACTATTAATTAATGACTAAAATTCATGTTGTGGGAATTGGCTTAGATGGAGCAGCTGGGTTAACCCAAAAGGTCAGACAATTAGTTGAAAAAGCTACATTGCTTGTGGGTAGTGATCGCCACTTGAGTTATTTTCCCAACCACCTAGCCCAACGTCTAGTCCTCAAAGATTTTACTGAGGCAATTCAGGAAATCCGTCATTTGTTGGCAATAGGCACTGAGGGTATTGTCGTTCTGGTTTCTGGAGATCCGTTGTTTTTTGGGTTAGGGCGGTTGCTGTTGTCGGAACTTCCCCCAAAAACACTGACATTTCATCCTCATCTAAGTTCAGTACAGCTTGCTTTTAATCGCATTCAAGTTCCTTGGCAAGACGCCCGTGTGATTAGCGCCCACGGGCGTTCTGTTGATGAATTAGTGCAAGCGTTGCAACAAGGAGTAGAAAAAATTGCCGTACTCACAGATGGTAAGAATACTCCCGGTGCGATCGCCTGCTTGGTAGAATCTTTAAATTTGCCCAGTCAATATCAATTTTGGGTTTGTGAAAATTTAGGTGGAAATAACGAGCGGATTATAGAGACGGGTAATTTTGCATCTGTACAAAATCAGGATTTTGCCCCTCTAAATGTAGTTGTATTACTACGTCAAGAGCATTCTCAAAAGTTAGATTTGGAAAAATTACCCTACTTTGGCATCCCAGATGATTACTTTCTATGTTTTAGCGATCGCCCTGGTTTAATGACAAAGCGGGAAGTCCGAACTTTAGTTTTAGCAGAACTAGCGCTGCGTCCTGGACAAATTATCTGGGATATTGGCGCGGGAACTGGTTCTGTCTCAATTGAAATTGCCCGTTTATTCCCCACTTCAAAAGTCTATGCCATTGAAAAAACTACTGCGGGCAGTTCATTAATTGCACGTAATTGCGAACGTTTCCAAGTTCAAAACGTTATATCTATTCACGGCAGCGCACCAGAAGTATTAGAGAGCTTGGAAGGTAAATGCGATCGCATTTTTATTGGTGGTAGCGGCGGTAATTTAACTGCAATTGTTGATACTTGTGCTGTGAGGTTAAATCCTCAAGGAGTCATAGTTCTAGCTTTAGCAACATTAGAACATCTCAACACTGCCTTATTATGGTTCAAAGCTCACTCTTGGGAGTATCAGTTATTGCAAGTACAGTTATCTCGCTCTGTACCAATAGGACAGCTAACACGTTTTGCACCACTAAATCCAGTAACAATTGTTAATGCAAAGTATCCAAGTTAGTTGGCTATATTTATCGTGTAGATGTTACAAGAAGTAAAAAAATTATTACTTGTTGTGAATTTTTTTGTTTTTAATTTGAAAATATATAAATTTCATAAATTTCATAATTACAGGAAAATTATTGATCCCTGTCTTTTTTGCCTGTTTCTTGTCTAGAAATGGATGTACTAAGAATAGAAAATAGGTATAAATTCTATATTTATTTTGATAGAAATCTACTAATTACTTGTGAAGAATTAAGACAGTTCTAGATATCAAATATTACTCTTGTAATAGTATGTTCAAAACTACACTCTAAACAAGTTATTGTCTCTCTTTGCTTGGGGAATTTCAGCTTAATAGAGAGGAGACAGATTATGAAAGTTGGTATCCCAAAGGAAGTTTACCCTGGTGAATGTCGCGTGGCAGCCACACCAGAGACAGCCAAGCATCTGACGAAGCTTGGCTTTGATGTGCTGGTCGAAAAAAGTGCGGGCGAAAGCGCAAACTTTACAAACGAGGCTTATACACAGGCTAATTGCAAAATTGTCCCGGATGCTCCTACCCTATGGGCAGAGGCAGATATTGTACTGAAGGTTCGTCCACCGCAGTTACACCCAGAGTTAGGAAAGGATGAAACTGAACTGCTCAGGGAGGGAGGAACGCTGATTGGCTTTATGTGGCCAGCTCAAAACTCGGATTTACTTGAAAAATTGGCAGTACGTAAGGCTACAGTTTTATCAATGGATGCGGTGCCACGCATTACCAGGGCGCAAAAAATGGATGCCCTAAGTTCAATGGCAAATCTAGCTGGCTATCGAGCTGTAATAGAGGCTGCTAACCATTTTGGCCGCTTCTTTAATGGACAAATTACAGCAGCAGGAAAAGTGCCACCTGCGAAGGTGCTGATTATTGGTGCTGGTGTAGCTGGATTGGCAGCGATCGGAACTGCAAGAAGTTTAGGTGCAATTGTTCGTGCTTTTGATACACGTCTAGTAGTTAAGGAGCAGGTAGAGAGTCTAGGCGCAGAGTTTTTAGAACTTAACTTTGCAGAAGACGGTTCGGGTGAAGGTGGCTACGCCAAGGTAATGAGTGACGAATTTATCAAAGCTGAAATGGAGCTGTTCGCCGCTCAAGCCAAAGAAGTTGACATTATTATCACGACGGCACTAATCCCTGGAAAAAGAGCACCTGTACTAGTTACGCAGGAAATGGTTGAGAGTATGAAGGAGGGATCGGTAATTGTCGATCTCGCGGCAGAGCAAGGTGGTAATTGTGCCTGTACACATCCTGATGAAGTTTACCGTTACAAGGGTGTGACAATTGTAGGGCTTACCGATCTGCCCAGTCGTATGGCTCAACAGGCAAGCCAGCTTTATAGTACTAATCTTTGCCATTTCCTCGAAGAAATGGGTGGAGCTAACAACTACAGAGTCGATCTTGAAAATGAGGTGATTCGGGGTGCCTTAGTAACTCACGCTGGGGAAATTACTTGGCCAGCACCAAAGCCTGTACAAAAAGATACGGAGATAAAGGGACAAGGAGACACGGGGACAAGGAGACACGGGGACAAGGAGAAAGAGTCTGCTGTTGTTGCTGCGCCCTCAACTCCATCTGTTTTATCCTCTCCAGTTCCGAGCTCTTCAGTTTCCAGTTCCTCGAAGAGTAGCACTGACTTATGGCTGCTTCTAGTTGGCTTGGCTCTCCTTGGTATTGGTATCAGCGCGCCTCCTTCATTTCTGTCTCACTTTACTGTATTTGTCCTTGCCTGCTTTGTTGGCTGGCAAGTAATCTGGAACGTTAAGCCTGCTCTGCATACGCCGCTCATGAGTGTCACCAATGCTATTAGCGGCATCATCATTATTGGTGGAATGCTCCAAATTTCTGGTGCATCAAGCTCATCGACTACCATCCTTGGTGCGATCGCTATCCTGGTTGGGACAATCAACATTTCCGGTGGTTTTTTAGTCACCCAACGCATGCTCAAGATGTTCCAAAAGTAAAAGAAAATTATGTTAAATAACCTACTGACGGTTGCATATATTGGGGCAAGTGCCTTATTCATTCTCAGTCTGGGAGGATTGTCCGATCAGGAAACAGCTCGCAAAGGCAATGTTTACGGCATCATTGGTATGCTGATCGCCTTCGTGGCAACTGCGCTCTCGCTCAAGGTGGATGCATACGGTACCTTAGCCGCAGTTGTTATCCCAGGAGCCATTATTGGTACCATCATCGCTTCGCGTGTAGCGATGACTTCGATGCCGGAACTGGTAGCTATTTTACATAGCTTTGTTGGTGCTGCCGCAGTTTTGGTAGGTATTGCCAATTATCTGCAAGAGTCACAATCGCTGACTGGAGTTGAGTCTACAATCCACCAAATTGAAATTTTTGTGGGTGTGTTTATTGGTGCTGTTACTTTTACAGGCTCGATAGTTGCCTTTGGAAAACTGCGCGGCATCATCAGCAGCAAACCTCTACTTTTGCCAGCACGTCACTTTCTCAATCTGGGCATGATTGGAGCTTCACTATGGCTTGGTGCTCAGTTCTTGGGAACTGGAAATTTCAGTGGGCTGGAACCCTTGTTGTTGATGTGTGCGATCGCCTCAGTTTTGGGCGTTCACCTAGTAATGGCGATTGGCGGTGCTGATATGCCAGTTGTGATTTCAATGCTCAACAGCTACTCTGGATGGGCAGCAGCCGCCGCAGGCTTTATGTTATCGAACGATTTGCTCATCATTACAGGTGCCTTGGTGGGTAGTAGTGGTGCGATCCTTAGCTACATCATGTGTAAAGCCATGAACCGTTCGTTTATCAGCGTGATTCTCGGAGGCTTTGGTGCAGAGGCAAGTACACCAGCCTTGGAGAGCGATCACCCTGTAGGTGAAATTGCCAAAACCACCACAGAGGAAACCATTGAACTCTTACGTGGTGCGAAGAGTGCGATTATCGTTCCTGGCTACGGTATGGCAGTTGCTCAAGCCCAGCACGCTGTCTCAGAACTTACCAAGCAGCTGCGCGATCGCGGTGTTCAAGTTCGCTTTGGCATTCATCCGGTAGCCGGGCGTATGCCGGGACACATGAATGTGCTGCTAGCTGAGGCTAAGGTGCCTTACGACATCGTATTAGAGATGGATGAGATTAACGAGGACTTTCCAAAAACGGATGTTGTATTGGTAATTGGTGCTAACGATACTGTTAACCCCAGTGCTTTAGAAAATCCCAATAGTCCGATTGCTGGGATGCCTGTGCTGGAAGTTTGGAAGGCTGGTACTGTTGTGGTAATGAAGCGCAGTATGGCTAGTGGCTACGCAGGAGTTGAAAATCCCCTGTTTTATAAAGAAAATACGCGGATGCTGTTTGGTGATGCGAGGAAAAATTTGGATGCGATCATTGGGAAATTTGCACAGAGTGAGGACAGTGTAGATGTGGCTCAACCAGGAAAGGTGGTATGGTCAACATAGATCTGGATGATTAACAGCAATAAAGACTAAATCTATTCCTCCTGTGGTGGGTGCCAGCCAGCAGAAACCCAAGCTTGTCTGACAGTTACAGCGTAAGCATTATTGAGTTGAAGTGCAACAACAGTTGCTCGACCACAAGCAGTAATACCTACGATGTATGCTCCATCTTCACTCCAGCTAAAATGTCGTGACCATTTCTGCTGACGGGGATTAAAAAGCTTAATCTTACGATTTGTAACTGGGTCTTGTCCATGGGTTTGAATACCTTTGAAAGCGTTGCATAGCCTACAGGCAAGCCAAAGGTTTTCTTCATCGTCAGTCCCACCCACCGCTTTTGGGATAATATGATCAATCTCCAAAATCCCCAAAACGTACTTCTGAAGACTGCAACAATAGCCACATTGATTTTTAGCTTGTGTTCTAATCCGTGTCCGAACTTCCTCTGAAATTTGACTGGAACTCACTAACTCAGCGGCTCCATCAATCCACGTTTTACTGCTTCGCTGAATGCAGTAGCTTTTCGTAATAATCCCTCTTGATAAATCTGCATCAAGTCTTGTAATTCTTGGCGCTCTTCCTCAGTAATAATACCTGACTGTTGCCTGTCTAACAAATCGCTCAAGCGCTTATCTTGCTCTGGCTCCATTTGCAGTTCTGTTAGAGCCATGACTTGCTTATCAGATAATTCTGATATGGGTTCAAGGGTATCAACCTGTGAGCTAATTGGCGGTAGAGAAAGTTTGATAGTATCAGCTATAACACTGGCTACATCACGATTAGCTAGCCGTGCGAAGCGTTCTGCTCGGAGGTAAAACTCATCTGGCAAAGTAATGGTAACTTGGGTACTCATGGCTAAATCTTTGTGGCGCTTCTCTACTATTTTGCCCTATGTTCGTAATTGTGTTTTGCTTACTTGGCTTGTGGTTAAGCGTCGGTAAGAACATTTAAACATTGATCAGTGATTCAATTTTATTCTGCACTATTTCAAGTTCTTGACGTTTTTGGGAAATCCAAGCTTTGTCAGCTTCAAGTTTTTCGGGAGTTTCTTGCTGGGCTTTTTCTTGCTGTTCTAGGAGATTTTCGTAAAGTGAAATGGCTTCGGCAATAACTCGACTTGCCGATTCTACTTTACTTTCAAAAACTGTATCAATAATTTCGCTTAACTTGTCAGCACCTTGACTAATAGATTCATCTAATTTTTGGAATCCTAATTCCAAAACTTTCATCTTAATTTGGTTATGTATTCCATCAACATCTAACACTCCTAAACCAAATGAACCTGCAATTGTAGCTACAACAGTGGTGACAATTAGGGCAATGAATCCAATTCCTGTAAATGCGAACAATGCAGCTGCTAAAACCCCTCCTATACCAACGCCACCAATTCCTCCAAACCCCATAAACCCATCATTAATACCACTAATTGAGAGTTTAACTTGTTCGCTGAAATTTGTATTTACTTGTAGTCTAATTTTTTAAAATCTGTATGAATGGCATCTAATTGATACTTAATTTTCGCGTCTAAAATTTTAAGCGATTCTCTCAAAATTACGTCTTTTAGTTTTTTGTTTCCCCATTAATCTACTTCTCCCGATAAGTCTCGAATAAATTGATTTGTGTAATCTTGTATCAGTTGTTTTTGGCTGAAAATATGACTATGTTCATAAGACCATGATTTACTTTTACTAACCATGCGATCGCGTAAACCTTCATACCATTTTTTCCAAGATTCAACTGCTAGTACTAATACTTTTTCTTTTAATTTTTTCCCAGTTATACGTATTTTTAAATCACGACCACTCGCTTCTCCAATTTGTTCTAAAATTGTTTGCTTATCAGATGCAGAAAATTGAATTTTATACTCCAAGCTCTTTTCTATTTGATTCAAAGTATTGTCACATTTTTTAATTAATGTATTGAGTATTAAATTTAATCGTTTCAGCTTTAATTCACCACGTTCAAATCTTAGAAATTTTTCTATGGATGAGATAAGATATTTAAATTTTTCTAAGTATTCGTCTTTCACGCCGTTCAATATGGCATCAAGCGCAGCTTGAGCAGAAATAAAATGAATGCGGTTTTCACCCAATATTATTGGACTGTCACCTTGGACAAAATTTATAATTCGCTGTTTAACCTGCTCTTTGCCTTTTTCAGTACGAATTAAATCCATAAAATTGCATATAACAAATAAGTTATTAGCGGGTTCCTCATCTTTACCACAATTCAGATGAACTTTTATTTCTTGCAATAAATCTCGCTCTCCCTGTGTCAAGGGACGGGAAGCGTTAGTAAGAAAAATTGCAGCATCAGTATCCTTAAGCAATTTTTGAGTAATTGCAGTACGTTCAGGATGCTCATTTAATCCAGGAGAATCTATAATTTCTACTCCACTCCTGCATAATTCCAAATCAGGATGTTCAAAAATAATTTCTTCAATTTCAGATTGTGCTAGTTCATCACTCAGACAATTGATAGCTGCATCTTCAGAAATGCTTGCTTTTTGTTGGTACTCTTCAAATGGAATTTCTTCTCCTCTACCATCCTTATAACGACAGATTACCCGTTTTTGCTTTCCATATTTCAAAACTGTTATCGTACCACTGCAAGGAATCTCTCGCGCTGGTTGGATTTCTTCACCGAGTAAAGCATTAAGTAAAGTTGATTTTCCTTGACTAAATTCACCAACAATTGCTAAACGAAATTGCTGTGATTGATTTTTATTCCATATTTCTTGTAATTCATCTATAAAAGCATGGGATAAAAAATTATGTTTTTGACAATCTTGAAGTATTTGAGTAATGAGTTGATAATAATTATTTAATCGTTGGCGATATTCTTGAAACTTTTTTAACTCGTCATAAGATACAACTATACGTTGTTGAGTAGCTTGAGTTTCAGGTAAAGGTGGTAGGATTGTTAAAATATCCCGCGCTGCTTTGACAAATACGGTGTCCAGTTCCTGAAAGTGTACAGGATATAGTAAAAAATGTACTTCTTCTAAAGCAGTTAATTCCACATTTTTTTGACCTGTGAATGCAGCCTCTAAAATTCCTAAATGTTGGGGATTGATACCTAACTTATTACCTAATATCTCCAAATACTTTTTCTCGCACGAGTCTATTTCACCGTCAGCAGCAGACATTTCATAACCAAAAGCAACCAATAAAAACCGTTGGGATTCTGTAAGTAGAGTTGTAAGTGTTAACAAGTCATCATTTTTTCTATAAAGCTGATTTTCCTTAACTCCTTTAATCAACAAATGAGTTAATTTACGCACATTACTGTCTGGCATACTGAAGCGATACAGGGTTACAAGCAGCTTTTGTTTCTCTGACTCTGCTACTGTATCATCAACATACATTACACCCAGTAACACCGTTACCAAACTAGCCAGAAATATCACTGTTGGTTTCAAATCTCTTTGACTGAGGTTTTTTCCAGTAATACGCGACAATAAATCAACCGCTTCTTTGCCAATCAGTGATGTATCCATAAAAACTATCAAATCTATATTTACTCAGACTTAGTATGCCCACTCTTTAGTCAAAATTTATGTAATACATCCTGTGTAAATACGGTTATTGTCATATCAAAATTACAGCTATGGTTGAATAAATTACTTATTTATAAATAAAAATATGCTGTTTGAATTTACGCCCTTAATTCAAGCTGGTATTGCAGTTGGAAAATACGCAGTAGTTGTTAGTAAGGGAGTCCCTATTGGTTCGGTTAGGGATACTGCAACTGGTCGTATTGTTGCTCATGCCGTAAAGGCAACAGTTAATAATAATCCGTTATCACCGCTTATCTCTCCACTGCAGTTCGTGATGCAAGGAGCGGGTATGGTACAAAACCACATGGGTTTCCAAAAAACTTATGATCAAATTAGTGAAGTAAAATCAGGCGTAGAATCACTACAGCAAGGTGTAGATGCTGTAAAGTCGGGCGTACAAATACTACAGCAAGGTTTAGGTTTTGTCCAAGCAGCTTCGGGAGTTGGAATTGCCATGCAAGGAGTAGGTATGGTACAAAACCACATGGGTTTCCAAGAAACCTATCGACAAATTCGTATCGTACAAGCTGGGTTACAATCGCTACAAACAAGCGTAGGAGTATTACAAGCAACTACTGCATTGATTGGTGTTGGGACTGTAGCTGGGGTGGCGTTGGGTGCAGTCAATTTACACCAAACGCTCAAACTTCGTAAAGAGGTTGAGCAAATGCGCTTGGAGGTCAAAAACGGCTTTATTGACTTAAAACAGGCACTCAAAGACCAAGGAACAGAAATTCGGCAGATAATTGAGCAAGTCGCCCAAGATATTAAATTTGAGCAACATCGCATAGTATTAATACGGGCTTATGGACTATTTATCCAAGCACTAAACCGCTTTCATTCAGCGATGCAATTGCAAGATCCTATTCGCAGAAATGCAGAAATAGATGGTTCACGGGAGATGTTATTTACAGTCTTAGCGGATTACACTAATCCCCATCTGTTA
The DNA here is from genome assembly GCF_030381805.1 of Chlorogloeopsis sp. ULAP01. Classification (NCBI taxonomy): domain Bacteria; kingdom Bacillati; phylum Cyanobacteriota; class Cyanophyceae; order Nostocales; family Chlorogloeopsidaceae; genus Chlorogloeopsis; species Chlorogloeopsis sp. ULAP01. The sequence continues at coordinate 43,624 of NZ_JAUDRH010000022.1, read as the reverse complement.
GAAGAAACCTCTGCTCCTGGGCAACTACGCAGACTAGAATGTGCTTGGGCAATAGAACAAGCCATTGTTGCTACATATCAAGCCCAGAATGAAATGTCAGCGGTTAGTGATAGACTTTGCCATCTTCAAAATACCATCAGCGACAACGCTTACATGATAATTAACTCGTGTGATTCACACGATGAACTTGATTTTTTGTTTCCAGAAATGAGCCGTATTCGTAATCATGATTTAGCAGTTGTAGAGACATGGCAAAATCAAGTTGATTGGATGCGATCGCTCTCTCCTTCAGAACTTAAACTTTTAAATAGTGTTGATTTCAATACTCCAGAAGATAACGAAATTCCAGATACCAACCAAGCCACAAGTGTTTCAGCAGCACCACCCGAACAACTTGTATATGAAAATTTAAGCGAAAAATCACATTTCTTTTCGCTGCGTGACCAGCTAATATTTATGTTCAAACCAGCATTACGTAAAGAGTACGAAGCTTATGTAAGTCAACAAGCTGGTAATGTCGGTTACAGAACATTAGTTCCAAAGAATTTGCAGCAAGCTTCGGACTTAACAGTTGCAAACCTCTATTACTACTTCAAAATTCGGGATGAATCGGAAATCAATCAAGCAGAAGTAATGGAAGCATTAGAAATATAAGTGCTATCAATTTTTCATAAAACGGGGATTCTCCAACTTCTCTAGCAAGACATTTCGCAATATCGCCAAGGAAAAGACTGGCACTATTTCTCAACTGGCATATCAAATAGATTCCCCCACTCATTCCAAGAACCATCATAATTGCGTACATTCTCGTAGCCTAGCAAATACTTTAAAACAAACCAAGTATGTGCAGAACGCGCCCCCACTGCACAGTAAGTTAGCACTTGCTTGTCAGAAGTGATACCTTTGTTACTGTACAGGGCATACAGTTCTGCGGCTGATTTAAAGGTATTATCTTCGTTCAAAGCTGATTCATAAAAAATGTGGACTGCGCCCGGAATATGTCCTGCTCGCTGATTTCCTTGCGGTGGTTGCATGGCAAATAATTCACCAGAGTACTCTTGGGGTGTACGCACATCTACTAGAATACTATCTGACTTACCTATTGCTGCTTGTACTTCATCTCGCAGGACACGTATACTTGAATTGAAATTTTGAATTGTATATTTAGTTGCTGCGATCGCAGGAATTTCAGTTGTCAGAGAGCCTCCTTGAGCAATCCATTTGGTGCGATCGCCATTCATGATCCGCACATCTTCATGTCCGAGTACTTTTAGAAACCAAAATGCCCAAGGAGCACCAGCATTATGATTGCTATAAATAATCACAGTTGTGTCATTGGTTATACCTGATCGCGCGAGCAGTTCTTCTAACGCTCCTTGATCAAAATTGACACGGAAATCAGGTTGCAAGATTGTCGTCAAACCGTTCCAGAACACAGCGCCGGGAATATGTCCCGATTCGTAAGCTGTAGTATCAATATCTACTTCTAGAAGACGCACTGTAGGATCGTTCAAATATTTGGCAACCCATTGCATATCTGCGAGAACTTCCGGATGAGCATAGCTTGTCAATGACATCAGAATTTACTCCTTGCTCTGTTGCTGTGATGAGGCTAGAGTAAAATTGATTCCCTAAGTACGCCTAGTCCTCGAACGAGTACACTTTGCAGTAGCAATGATGGCAAACACTTTACAGTCTTTATTTCAAGAAATCGCCCACGCTCGTGATGAGCAAGAATTACGACTGCACGTTATGGTTAAAGTTGGTGAGTATTTTGCTGCTCAACGTTGGGGAATTTTCTTCTTCAATCAACTTCAATCTCCCGAATATATCAGGGGCATCGGAAAATTTGCTGCATCAGTAGAACATAATCCTGTCTTGCGCTACTTAGTTGAGCATCATGCCCCAGTTCACGAAGAATTGTTGTTATCTGCCCCCATATGGAAGATTATATGCCCGCGCTCTGACCACGGCCATGTGATGGCTGGGCCAATTGTTAGCAACGGGCAACTGATCGGTGGAGTTGGCTTTACCCGCATCCGGGGTAATCCTGCTTTTAATGCTAAGGATCTAGCTGATTTGAGCGCTTTTTGCTTGCATCTGTCAACCTGGTTAACAGCAGTGCGGTTGCAATCTACAGAATGGAATTCTCTGGATATGAATCGTTTAACACCGCGTGAAATTCAAATTGCCGAACTGGTGGCACAGGGGCTTACAAATGCTGAAATTGGTTCATCTCTGTGGATTACAGAAAATTCTGTCAAGCAAGCCCTAAAACGGATGTTTCGCAAGCTTGAAGTTTCCTCTCGTGCTCAACTTGTCGGACGGCTTTTCTCAAACACGTTATAGTTACCTAGTGACGCTGGTGAGAATTTCCTGTGCTCGTTCAATATTATTCCGCACCGACTGTGCCGAAATATGAAGTGCTGCTGTTTCTTCATCGGTAAGATTTAATTCCAACACATCTGCAATTCCACCACACCCTAAGCGACAGGGAACACCAATAAAAACGTCGTTCAAGCCGTACTCACCCTGGAGATAGGCTGCTACAGGTAACAAACGCGACTGGTTTAGCAGAATCGATTCTACCATCACGCAGGTAGCTGAGGCTGGGGCAAAAAATGCGCCACCTGTTTGCATTAGTTCCACAATTTCTGCGCCACCGTTGCGGGTACGTTCTACCAAACGTTCAATTGTAGCTGCATCCAATAATTCTGTAACTGGAATGCCGTTGACGGTAGCGAAACGCGGAATGGGAACCATTAAATCACCGTGGCTGCCCATTACCATCGCTTTAACATCGCTAGGCAAAACTCCCAATTCCATCGCAATGAAGGTTTCAAAGCGTGCCGAGTCTAACACGCCTGCCATACCCATAACGCGATCGCGTGGTAATCCCATTGCTTGCCAAGCTAAATAAGTCATCACATCTAAAGGATTGGTGACGGTAATAAATATGGCATCAGGAGAGTGAGCGATCGCATTTTTGGCTGCTTCCACGACTATCTTGGCATTTGTCCGCAATAAATCATCTCGACTCATACCTGGTTTACGGGGAAAGCCTGCCGTAATCACCACAATATCCGAACCAGTTGTATCGGCATAGTTGTTGGTGCCAATAATTTTGCGGTTATGTAATTCAAGCCCCCTTGCCTCCATCAAATCTAGCGCCAATCCTTGGGGCATTCCCTGAACAATATCCAGCAAAACCACATCTGCTAGGTTTTTTTCGGCAATGCGTTGGGCAAGGGTACTGCCAACTCTGCCGGCACCAATTACGGTGACGCGGGGTGAATGACACAGAAATGGGGAGGAAGGGGAGGAAAACATAAGTATTTTTCTTAAACTCTACTTAAACTCTTCTAATTGATCTAAACGCAACCATATATTAGGCGTTGGTACTAGCCCGAATTTTACAAAGGCATAGTCACCTTTAATATCTACAACTTCGCCTTTACTATCAAACAGATAGGAAGGAAAGCGAGTATCGCTAGCTTGTGCTTCTATACTGTTTTCTAGTTTTTCGCGGTTAACACGAACTGTATCTCCTCTTTTAATAGGCATGAATTCCCCTCTTGAATTTATCAATTTGCTTTTATACAGGATTCTAGCTTGTATCCGGTCTTTGTTGAGCTAGGAATTACTTTTGCTTTACTTGGGGAATATTTATATTAACAAGAGGATAGATAGTAAAAGACTGTTTACATCTGCTGTCTAAAAATGAAAATTTTACATTTAATTATGCTTATCTGCTTAATAATTTTGCTTTACTTAGAAGCCAATTTCATCATCTATTTGATAGATTTTAAATTCATTGAATTTTCAAATCGCAAGCATGAGTAAACTCAAAACTATAAGCAAATCACACAAGATATAGAGATTAAAATCTATAATCTCCTCGAAAGTAAATATAAAAGAGTTTTTAAGCTAGTTGTTAGTAACTATTAACTACTAACAATCAAACTCTAACTACTTTTAGTGTATTAAATAGTTGTACTAAATTGCCACTAATTGCTGCCAACAGTTTCAATTTTTAACTTTTCATTTGGAATTGCTTATTTTTGGCACTGGCTGCAAAAATGACTAGAACGTCCAGCTAGTCTAATCCTTTGAATCGGTGTACTACAAACACGACAGGGTTCTCCAGTACGATTATAAACCCATGCCACGCCGCCATAATTACCGTTTACGCCCTTAACGTTTAAAAAATTGCTAAATGTTGTTCCACCAGCCTCAATACTAGTTGCTAAAACTTTGATGATCGCCGATTGCAATCGCTCAATTTGCTCTCGCTGCAAATCTGTACACAAAGTTTCTGGTAATATGCCACTGAGAAATAAGGCTTCGTCAGCATAGATGTTACCTAATCCTGCCACGACAGACTGATCTAGCAGTGCGGTTTTAATGGGACGACGACTTTTTTGTAATTTATTTGCTAGATAATCAACTGTAAAATCAGGTGAAAAGGGATCTGCTGCAAGTTTTGCTAAACCAGTAATCACACTTTCTAGTTTTTGCTCAGGTGGAACCCACCACATCTGACCAAAAGTACGTTGATCAACAAAGCGCAATTCCCACCCATTCTCAAAGAATAACCTGACTCGTGTGTGCTTGTGTAGAGGTTCATCGCGATGTAGCCATAGCAATTGACCGGTCATTCGCAGGTGAACGCCGAGGAAGCCAAAAGGAGGAGTGGGAGCAGGGGAGATGGGGGGAGGGGGAGAAAGTTCGGCGAGGAGATATTTGCCACGACGATGCCAGGTGGCGATCGCGCTTCCCTGAATGCCAGTCACAAAATCATCCACTGAAGGCGGGTAGGCGATCGTGCGATGCAGTAGCACATCTGCACCTGCAATTTTCTGGTTTAGGGTTAATTGATTTAACCCCCGTCGGACTGTTTCTACTTCAGGCAATTCAGGCATTTGAGTTGATTTTGGTAGATAACTAGATCGGGAGTAGTGAGTAGTGGATAGAAGCCTTAACTCCTTACCTGCTACTCCTTACTCCCGAAATTGACTTTACCAGGTGGTTATTGACTTTGCTAGCTGCCAAAGCGTGTTTTCAAACTTAATTTATTGCAGTTCAAAGTCTGAAGCTACACACACAAAGCTTGCCTTTACAGACTCAAAGTATTATTTTATGTGGAGTTTGCCCAGGTGCACTCAGTTAGTGTAGCCTCATTCTTGAGGGTATGGGACGTTTGAAAACAGCCCTACTAATTTATTTTTTCGGTTTTGCTTTTGGTGCTTCAACCTCTACTAACTCATCTTGGGCAAAGTTATTGGTGTTGACGCCGGCATAATTTACCTTATCAAATCTGACAATCACGGGATATCTGCTAGTGCCGCCTTGCTCGATAGATGCCACTGTTCCTACATCCTGAAACCAGTAGGACTCTGGGCGGAGAATACGTACTTTAGATCCACGTTGAACCATAAGTTTTTCCCTTTGTGTTATCAATTGCCAATGTGTAAAGGCTAATTGATTTCACTGTACAGCTAGAAGGTCGTTTACAGCCCATTTGTTAAGTTATTTGACTGAGTGATGGTTATTCACCCTTCTCAAACAATCCCTCAATTTTTCGCCCAGAGACTGTACATTGGCTCTGACTATGTTATTGTGATCGCCTGGAATCGGGTGAACCTCCACTTGCGCTAATTCCCTCCAACCTAATTCGCGATCGCCTTCGAGCCACCAAATCTGCTCATTGCTTCGGAAAAGGGTTACTTTGCCCGAATAAAACTGTGGGTGATAATCCCTCACAGCTTGTTGTTGAATTGCAAATAGAGCATTCTCTATAGGGCTTAATTTATACTCTAGAGATACATTGACATCTGGTAATTCTTCACCAGTATTGTCTGAACCAAATTTTTTGCTAATTTTCTGAAGGCGTTGCTGCATCGCCATAAATAAGTAGTTCAGCTTTTGTTTTGGTTCGTCAAGTTGCCAAAAGTTATACCAATGACGAGAAATCCATTGACGGAATGATAATTCGTGGTAGTAAACCGAACTACAGGTATCAAACAACGCTACAAAATCTACTTTTTCTCCTTGGGCAACCAATTGCCGTGCCATCTCGAAGGCAATTGTACCTCCAGCAGAGTATCCCGCTAGTAAATAAGGCCCCTCTGATTGAATAGTACGGATCTGTGTTATGTAATCAGATGCCATATCCTCTATTTTGGTATGGAAAGGTTTTTTTCCATCCAAGCCCAAGGGTTGCAAGGCATAAACTGGCTGATCTGCATCTAAATAACCAGCTAAGTTGTAGAAAACAATAATGTTACCATCCGCACCATGTATGCAGAATAGCGGTGGTTTCTCACCATTGAGTTTAATAGCAACTAAAGGTTTCCAAAGTGCTGGTGATTCTTTCTGTTGTAGGATGTCAGCTAGTTTTTCTACTGTCGGTGCTTGCAAGAATGTCGAGAGGGGAAGGCTTGTGCCAAATTTCTGCTCGATTTGTGCTAACAAACGTAAAGCAACTAGTGAATGTCCGCCTAAATCGAAGAAATTGTCTGTAACTCCTATGGGCTGAATGCCTAAACTCTCTTCCCAAATCTGTGTTAACTGAAGTTCTAACCGATTTCGTGGTGCCAAAAAGTCTGTGGCTAATTGAGGACGATTTTGTTCGGGTGCTGGTAGGGCGCGGCGATCTACCTTGCCGTTAGCAGTTAGCGGTAGAGAATTGAGGATCACAAAGGCTGATGGCACCATGTAGTCTGGCAGTGTCTGCTTGAGGAAGTCGCGGAGTTCACTAATTGTAGGTGTTTGCTCCCCATTAGGGACAATATAGGCAACTAAGCGCTTATCACCCGACACATAATCGCAGGCTATAACTACACTTGTTTGTACATCAGGGTGTTGTAATAGCTTCGCCTCGATTTCTTCTAACTCAATGCGGAAACCACGAATTTTTACTTGATGATCAACGCGGCCAACGTATTCGATATTACAGTCACTCAAGTAACGTGCCAAGTCCCCAGTTTTGTACAGGCGTTCTGATGAATTAAAAGGGTTAGGAATGAATTTTTGTGCTGTTAATTGTGGACGATTGAGATAACCTCGTGCCAAACCAATACCACCAATGTAAACTTCACCAACTTCTCCAATAGGCACAGGTTGTAAATCAGAGTTGAGGATGTAAATATTGGTGTTGGTAATTGGGTGACCAATGGGAGCAGTAGTATAGTTGGTATGACGCTGACACGTCCAGAAGGTAGCATCGATAGAAGCTTCTGTAGGCCCATAGCAATTATGCAAAACATTATCTAGGTTCAGACGAGCGAAGAAGCATTCAACTAGTTCGATTGGTAAAACTTCGCCGCCACAGGTAATATGTTTTAAGTTTTGACAATTTTCAATTCCCTTTTCTTCTAGTAATACGCGGAGCATAGAGGGAACCATTGCCAAGACAGTGATTTGCTGTTCGACTATTGTCTTAATTAAGTAAACACTATCGTGATGTCCGCCTGGACGAGGTAATATCAACTGCGCCCCGAAGCATAACGGCCAAAATATTTGCCAAACGGAGGGATCAAAGCTAAAAGATATAGTTTGTAGGACTTTATCTGTGTCGTTTAATTCAAAGGTTGTTTGTCGCCACTGTAGTTGATTGCTGATGCCACGGTGGGAAATCATCACACCCTTTGGTTTTCCTGTGGAACCAGAAGTATAAATGATGTAAATCAGGTTGTCTGGATTTGTCCAATTTACAGGATTATTTTGACTGTTTTGAGCGATCGCTTCCCAATCTGAGTCTAGACAAACTACTTGCGCTCCATCAGTTGTTAAGCTCTCTCGTAATTTTTCCTGAGTGATGATTAATGGTGTTGTGGAGTCTTCCAAAATAAAGGCTAACCGTTCCGGAGGATATGCTGGATCTAAAGGCACGTAAGCGCCACCAGCTTTAAGAACTCCCAAGATGGCTACTATCATTTCTACAGAACGATCAATGCAAATGCCAACCAATACCTCAGGAGCAACTCCCAAAGTACGTAAGTAGTGTGCTAGCTGGTTTGCCCTTTGATTCAATTGCCTGTACGTAACTTGTTCGCCTACGCCAGAAGCTGGAATATGAGTGTCTAAAAACACCGCGATCGCATCAGGAGATTTTTCTACCTGTGCCTCAAACATTTGATGAATACATACATTTTTGATGTCATCAGTTTGATTGTTATTAGTCTTGTGCGCCACCAAGGTATTTGTATTTTTGTTAGATTCTTGGTATAGATTTTTGCTTTCAGACTGCATCTGTAAAAATAATAAATTTACTGTTGTTTGACCGTGCCAATTTTAGACTTTGGATTCTTTTTTCGGTTTAAGCCCCGCAAAACAGTGGGCGGAACAAATCTAAAATCATCAATTAATTCCTGCACTATGAGTGGTTAGGGTCAATCTAAAATCGCAAATCTAAAATCCAAAATCGATTGACGACTAATATCCACTCTACACTTGGTATGTTCATTATTTTAAAAGTACTATAATTTAGTATTAAGTTCGATATCATTTCTAATTGTTACTCAATATATGATTTTCTCAGTCATTCATTAGTGTTGGTGTAGAAATGGACAGGAAAAATTCATCTTTATTTGCTTCTCAGATATTAGATTAGTAGAATTTTCTGTGACAAGTTTTTCTCTGGCTAAAGCTAGTGCTTGATAAGCTGTATTTAACCGGATTTTATCCTTCATTTTTTTCTCAAAACGCTGTAAATATGCTTCTAGATATTTAATACGTAAATGTAGATTATTTGCATTCATCAGAAAAGGTAAATCAGCTTCAACCATAAAACGTATAGCTATTAGGGGAACAGGACTACGCAGTGGATAGAAATCTTGATTGTGTAGTCCTCTCGTTTCTGTATGCTTGTGAAATTCTCCGATCATGAGTCCTTCTTCAACAAAGAAAGGTTTGAGTTTTTGTTGAATACTATCAATAAGTGTGGCAGCATCGTCTAAATCGAGATCAGGAAAAATGAGTAAAAAAGCTTTATTGATACCAGCTTCTCTATCTTGTGGTTCTATTTCCAGAAAAGTATCTCGATAGTTTTTTACAATATCTTCAACTTGTTGTGGCTGTAGATTTTTAGCACGAATAACTGCTAGACGAATACTATTTGACTTGAGTGAGTGAGGAACAAAAGGACATACCACACCAGGTCTACCTAAATCAGGATGGGGTTTTGCCAAAAATGTTTTAACCCACTCCATTACTTCAAGTAAATAAGGAATGTCTTGCTGAATATTGTCAATTTCGAGTGGTGTATAGAGCTGCATAACATAGTTAAAAACTGCGTATGCTGATTAATATTAAGGATTTTTACGTTATTTTTTATGAAGTTATAATTACCCTAGTAAATATAACTATGAAGCTTTTGTAAAAATGATACATATTAAATTTTTTGTGAGGCTAGTAATTACATCTATAAAGCTTCTATAAAATTTATACTATCTTGGGAACGAAAAGGAATTGTATATGCATTGCTTAAACTATTTAAAAATAGTTATCTATGTGATTAGAAATCGCAATGACAGTAGAAGAAATACCCAAATAAAAATCTTGTGATGTCATAATTTAGGCAAGGTGTTCATAATTTGCTGTGCAATTTATTCAGTACAGCTAATTTCATGGCGTGAAAAAAGTTTGCGTAATGCTAAAACCATTGTAGAGACGCGATATATCGCGTCTCTACATCCTGATTCATATCGCTCAATAATCACTGCGTCCCAGTGTCCCTGTTTCCTCTTCATCCTCTAACTTAAAAATTTGGTAAAACCCTCCTTGACAAAATCTTTATTTATGAAATACGCTCGATTCGCTAACATTCATCTTTTAAAGTCACACTCCTCATGCTTTTGCCAAAACAAATACACTTCCCTCGTTGCCCCTGCCAATCCGCAAATCCTGATCTAGATAGGTGATATCTAACCATCCCTGTTGTTCGTTACTGTTAAGAGGAAAATCAACAGCAGTAAACTTTTGCCCAGTTTCAATTTGTTGGATAAATTTTTCTGAAGACTTATAGCTAATTAAGCGCTGTAAACCAATAATTGAACGCTCAAATTTTACTTGCACGCGCCTTTGGGAAACTGGCTCAAATTTCGCAGCAACGCTGACTAAACCTTCGAGTAAAGGCAATCCATAAATCTCGGCTATATTGTAAACGCTATTAGTTTGGACGCGGATACACTGGTAAATTTCTCCAAGCTTGCATAAGGGAAAGCGGTCGAGGTTCAATAGAGCTTTGCTAGTAGTGTAAAGTAGTCGCCAATTGCCATCGAGCAAATCGCTAGCTTCGAGTGGACGTGGTGTGGGGTTGAGATCTTCCAAATTGGCGATCGCAATTAAGATAGCTTGTTTATCCTGCTCAGTTGCTAAAAGTCCACGGTTCTTGCCAGCAATTGCTTCTAAAAGAGCTGCTTTTGCAATCATCACCTGTTACCTCAAACAGTATTATTTTCATTAAACAATCAGGAAGATGTTGCTAGCTCATGTATGGTGCCATACCTATATATAAGTACATGACTTAAGCTTTTGGTGCGCTAATAGAAAAATCACAAAAATTTCAGTCGGATTTAGAAAGAAATTAGTTGAATGATTAACTGCTATCTTGCGTATCCAGTGATAGACTCTTAATGTCTATATACAATACCCCTTATTCTCTTCGTCAAATATGCTGAATTCTCCATTACGTGAACAACCTCGCAACCAGCGCGCCGCCGTTATACCATTAAAGCAAGAGTCCTCACTTTTGGATTGGTTACAAGCTAGCGGTCGTCTGATTGCACGGGATAATCATGAACAGGATTTTTCTGAAGAAAATGAAGAAGAAATTTCCGAATTTCTGGGCGGTGAGGATGGAATTGGTGATTACGACTTTGATGACGATGATGACATCGTTCCAGACGAAGAATAACCAGTGTAAACTGGGGGGTTGCTATCTTAACTAAATCCCAAGTGTCTAACTGTATAAGTGTGGAGTGAGGGGAAACATAATCCGTGGACGCTAAATTGTCTTCCGATCAGGGGCTAAACATTTCTGGTATCGGCCTAGTTTCTTTACTAGGTGTAGGGCTAACTACTACTGCACTCTTTTTAGATGGAATGGCGAATCGGTTGCCTTGGCAAAGCAATTCGCTCACCCTGCCTTTGTTGTCCTGTGCTGCAATCTCAGCAGCAGCAGGTTTTTTTGTAGTGCCAATGCTACAAGCACTCAAAACAGGGCAAATTATCCGTGAAGATGGGCCTCAAGCTCATTTAAAGAAAGCGGGTACACCAACAATGGGGGGTATATTTTTTATCCCAGTAGCAGTAATCGCTGCTTGTATATTGTCTAATTTTAATACACAAGTATTGGCTGTTTCTGCATTAACACTGAGTTATGGTTTTATTGGTTGGCTCGACGACTGGCAGATTTTACGTCGCAAGTCCAATAAAGGTATTTCTCCAAGGACAAAACTAGTTCTCCAAATTAGTTTTGCGGCTATGTTCTGTCTATGGTTAATGTTTAATCAGCCTTCTAATATTACAAATATTGCTTTACCTTTTGGTTTATCTATACCTTTAGGCTTTTTATTTTGGCCTTTTGCTGGTTTTGTATTGGTGGCAGAAAGTAATGCTACTAATTTAACAGATGGCATCGATGGTTTAGCAGGAGGAACGGTAGCGATCGCATTATTGGCATTAGGTGTGCTCGTTGCTCCAGCTTCGCTGGGAATGATGATTTTCTGTGCTGCCTTGAGCGGTAGTTGCTTAGGGTTTTTGGCACACAATCGCAATCCTGCCCGTATTTTCATGGGGGATACTGGTTCTTTAGCACTGGGAGGTGCTTTGGCAGCAGTAGGATTGCTGACTAACAGCTTAGTTATATTATTTATTCTCAGTGGTATTTTCTTTGTAGAAACTCTTTCTGTCATGGCACAGGTTAGCTACTACAAAGCAACCAAGGGGCCTGATGGTAAAGGAAAGCGTTTATTCAAAATGGCTCCTTTACATCACCATCTGGAACTTTCTGGCTGGTCAGAACTGCAAGTTGTTACTGCTTTCTACCTGATCAATGCTATTTTAGCTGCAATATGTTTGGCAATTGCTTAATTTTGAGGTTTTAAATCAAATTCAGCCGCCTCCTCGCATAGGGGAGGTTATTTTTTGAGATATTGAAGAAGAACACAGAATTCAGAATTTAGAACTTAGAATATTCCCATTTTGTCTTGATAACACTAATGTATTAAGTTTCTCAGTTGTGTGCAGTGGACTTATTTCTTATTTCTACCATTTTCACTATTTTCCAGTGCCTTCTCCGTGCGTTTGTAAGGATTAGTTTTTGGATTCCACTTAGGAAACAATCCGATTACAGTGTTATTAATTGCTGTTCGAGTTTGCAAGCTAACAGTACTCAATGGTTTTGGCAAGAAGCCATCGCCAAAACCTACAAATATTAAGAATACTATAAACAACAATCCCATATTTCCTTTGTTAAACATAATTTTAATTGGCAGTAAAATGGACAATACTTATTGTGTCATTTATAACATTCTGGATGTAAAATCGTGAAGAGTTATTTGCACCCTAATCTAAAATTCAAAATTGGTATCAGAGGGCATAAGGTAAACTTTCCTTCCTAGTATGGCTTCATAATTTGGCATTTTAAGTTTAATTATATTCACTGACTGACTAAGTTGTTATGTTGTTAAAAATAGAAATATTTATTTTGTTGCTAGCTTTTCCAATTTTGTTAACTAATTCAGTCGAAGCGCAACAACAAGATAACAAGTTTCTGCCTTTTTTTGATAACGAAGATAACCCAGTCCCTCTGAGGTTTCCTCCCAAGCAGCAGTTAGATATTTCACCTCCACCACCAAAACTAAATGCATTTGATCAAGCAGTTCTTAATATCTGTGGTTCTGTTGGTACGAGAGTCAAACCTAGTCAATTTCAACAGCTTTTATCCTATTATCCAGATGTGTTAGAAAAACTTCAAAAAGTTAGTGGCGGTGAATTGCGTTCGGGGCGGAGAGAAAAATCTGAATTTTTACAAGATTTAACTACTATTTGGTTTCAAAGAAGAGGCTTTGAACACATTTTTTGTGGCGAAATATATAACGAAAATGATATAGGTGGCCTACATTTTTACGGCAGATATTTGCAGTTACAAAGTCAGGGAATTGGTGGACGTCTTCCCAACAATCAAGCACGAGGTGAAGTAGTTCCTGGTGTAATTTATACGATGGGAGTCATAATTCAACAGGGCGATCGCATAGTTAAAGATGAGATTAAAGGCTATGGTTACCTTAGCAACGCCCAAGAAATTCTTTTAGATGCAACTAAAATTTTTAAACTCCAAGGAAATAGATCAGGAGCTTGTATTTATAATGTGCAGGATTGGGAAACAGGTAAAACTTTCCCTACCGTTTTTGTTAAGAAAGAACAGGCAATTATTACGTTTTATCCTGATGCTACTCCTGAGGGAGAGGCTTGTAAAAGGTGATTGAGGACTAGTGCTGAGGATTGGGCAAAAGACAGTGATTAAAAGCGGAAAGTTGTACGAATTGTGCCGACATAGATTGTGCTGTTATCGCGATCGTGCTCTGGGTTAGTAATTACCAAAAGCCCTGGAGTAATAGCAATATTGTCATTAACTTGGAAACGGTAGAAGGCTTCTAAATGAAGAGCAGTGTCTTCATCTTCGTATGATTGAGCTGCAATCTCAAACTCATTGCTAGTTACTTTGGGTGGTTGCCCGATCGCTATGCCGGCAACGTTGTTTTCTCTGCCTAGATCGACAAAAGCGACAGTGAGAGCCCAGTTAAAAATATCTGCTTCTGGGTTGCTCGGTAAATCTGTGGCTGTGGCATGGGTGAAGCCAAGCCAACCAGAGACGGTTAGGCTCTGACTCACCGCAGTCGTCAATTCCAACCCGAAAGAGTCTGCAACAATAGCATCACTGTTATCATCAAAAGGATCGTTGGCACGGCGGCTACCAGTTCCCGTATCAAGGCTGTTGTAAGAGTGGATGTAAGTAAAACCAACTTTGAAATCTTCAATTGGTTCGAGAGTTAGTTGAGCGATCGCCCCATATTCTTCTCCACCAAACCCCACTTCCGGCTCGTTAACATCGTCACTCAAATAGCCCAAACTCCAGCTGATTGATTCACTTAAATCGTAGAGCAGCCCGACTCCAGCACCTCCTCCTTGGCGATAAATTGGGTTGCGCTGGGCAAAACGAGAAATAGAACCACGACTGCTACTACTGAAAAAGGGATTAAGCGTATCAGTAAAAAAATCATCTAAATCGCCGCCTTCGGCTTCTAGATAAACCATAGCTTGTTCCCCAATTGGAAAGCGATATTCCAAAGTGCTCAGTTCAAATTGATTATCGCTGTCACTTTGAAAGGCTAAACGAGCCATATCAGTTCCCGTCGCATCATCTATTCCAGGGAGATTACTGGCTTGTAGGCGAACTCGCAGACGATCCTTACCAGTAAAACTCGTATCGAAAGTTAGGCGTGTACGACTGCTCAAGGTAAGATTGCTGTCGATGCGATCGCTGCTATCACCGATTTTTTCACCACTGCCGACTCCAGAGACAGCAAAAAGAACTTCTCCCTCAAATTTAGTGGTTGTAGAAAACTGTTGCTGTTGGATTTTCTCGACACGATTTTCCAAATTGTCTAATCGCCCTTGAAGAACCTCTAGTTCTGTTGCAAAATCTGCTTGCAACCGCTTGAGAGTTTCCAAGTCTTTGTGGTAAGTTAGGTTAGTATTTTTTGCGCTGATCAGTTTGCTAATATAATCTGTTGTTATGGCAAGAACAGCAGCAAATTCATAGCGAGTCGTGGTTTGGTTGCCACCAAAGGTAGAGTTACCTGCAACCACACCGTAACGCTCTACCAAAGATTTCAGAGATTGAAAAGTCCAGTCAGTTGGTTTGATTTCTGCTAGTTCAGAAACAGTATTAATTTTGGCTAGAGAATCGGCATGATTAATGTTACGATCAAAAAATAGAGCAGGTGGAACTTCGTTACCAAAAGCCCTACCTGCAACTGCAAAGATAATTGTAAAAGTAAAGCCAAAATAGCAGACATTCCAGACATTTTTCGACCGAGATTGCTTATTCATCCGCCTCGGAATATTTTTTTAATAACCGTAATAGTCTCGATACCATTGCACAAAGCGTTCTATGCCTTGTTCAATCGGAGTTGCGGGTTTAAAGCCTACATCTTGTATCAAATCATCAACGTCAGCATAGGTAGAGTAAACATCACCTGGCTGCATGGGTAGCAAGTTCTTTTTGGCTTCCTTACCCAGCACTTTTTCGATCACTTCAATAAACCTCATTAACTCTACGGGGCTGTTGTTACCAATGTTGTAGAGCTTGTAAGGCGCTTTGCTAATGGAAGTAGTTTGATTATCAGCTAAAGGCGGTTTGTGCATGACTCGAACTAGCCCTTCAGTGACATCATCAATGTAGGTGAAGTCCCTTTGCATATTGCCATAGTTGTAAACATCAATTGGCTGGTTGGTAGCAACTGCCCGCACAAATTTAAAGTATGCCATGTCGGGGCGTCCCCAAGGGCCGTACACCGTAAAAAAGCGTAATCCTGTTGTTGGCAAGTTATACAGATGGCTGTAAGCATGAGCCATCAACTCGTTCGCCTTTTTGGTAGCAGCGTAGAGTGAAATAGGATGATCAACGTTATCACTGGTAGTAAAAGGAACTTTGGTATTGGCACCGTAGACAGAACTAGAGGAAGCAAAAACTAAATGATTAATTTGATGATGGCGACAACCTTCTAGTATATTTAAAAACCCTGAGAGGTTACTGTCTGCGTAGGCAAAGGGATTTTGTAAAGAATAGCGAACTCCAGCTTGGGCTGCTAAGTGTATAACACAGTCAAAGGTTTGGTTTTGGAATAGTGCAGCAGTGGTAGGGCGATCGCTTAAATCTAGAAATTCAAAAGTGAATCCGGATTGGGGTTCAAGTTGAGCCAAGCGAGCTTTTTTCAAGTTGACATCGTAATAATCATTCAAATTGTCAATGCCATAAACCTCCATTCCTTCTGCTAAAAGACGTTGTGCCAGATGAAAACCAATGAAGCCAGCAACACCAGTGACTAGTATTTTCATAAGTTAGTAATGAGGAAGAATAATCACTAACTACTATCTACTATCTGAGATGAAAATAGGGAACAGGGACAGTAGTACGGGCGGGTTTAAAAGATAAATTGTCAATATCAGCGAAAGATCATCCATAAAAGCCGCCCCTACTAACTAATAACTAATGACTATCAGCAATATTCATCGCTTGCAACACAGGGGTACGCATTTTTAGAGGGTAGTAAATAACGCTGAGAGTGTTGGGAACTAGTTGCAAACACTGGAGTGAAGTACCTAATACTTGAGTCAGCATCTTCTGAATCATAGAGAAAGAAGCCACTACTAACGCGGTGATCAGATGAGTGGAGTATGTGTCGTTTGCTGACATTACGGTACGCTCAGATAGGAGCGTTTGTTGCCAAAGCTGGAGAAAATCTTGCCGTAAAACTTGAAGTTGTACTGCTTTGGGATGATTTTTAAGTAGTTGTTTGGCAGTTTGTTGAGAATTTTCTAAATCGCTGCTGAGACTGAAGTCAATCGGTACTGTTTGAAGGCGTTCAGCTAGTTTCTGAATTGAATTTGGGGCTTTTTCAGTAGCTGGTACTAGAAGTAAACGCAAACCTTGTTTGCCGTCCTTTAGCTTAGGCAAAACTTCACCCAGATGGGTAGTAAGATTCATTGCTTCAAGTTGCCCTTGCTGATAATTTAACGTGGGAAAATTTAGGATGCTGATACCACAGTTTGATTGTTGGAAGACATGGTATTGCTTGGATTCTGAAGCGATCGCAGTACCAATCAACGCTCTAATCGTGCCACTGTGGCTCACAATCAGAATTGTTTTGCCGATATGTAACGGTAGGATTTCTCGCCAGAATTTACGAGCGCGATCATACAACTCTAGTACGGGGAAGCACTGCTTGGCAACTGCTACTCCTCCTTTTTCTAATTGTCTTTCCTGTTGCTGTTGTGTCATTTGAAACTCATGTGGTCGTTCCTTCCAGCAGCGATAGTCGTCTGCAAAGTGTTCTTGTACGTATTTGTACGTAAGTCCCTGCCATGCGGGCATATCAATTTCTTTGAGCAGAGGAGATGAATCAATCGGAGGCAAAAGAATTCTTTTGTATCTTTCTTGGAGTCCGTCTAAAATCTCAAGTGTAGTTTCTAAAGTTCGCAATAAAGGACTTGTATAAATTACATCTATACTCCTACCCCTGAGAGCAATACCAGTTTGGTAAGCATCGCTACGCCCTTTCTCAGTCAACACTGAGTCATTACAACTTCCCTGGTAACGCTTTTGGGCATTGTAGGTACTTTGAGCGTGACGTACCAAAATCACGCGGGTTGAGTCAATTGTGGGAGAACTCCTAAGAGCCTTACTATCATGCTCCGAGTGCATATGCATCATCCTCGTGGGAATTTTCGGCGATCGCAGATTTTAAGGCATACATCGCGGCGTATCTTCCGCCCAAACGCAGCAGTTGTGCATGCGTACCCTGCTCTAAAATCTGTCCGCCTTCGATATAAAGAATCAAATCGGCTTTTTGGGCGGCTCTGAGATTGTGAGAAATTAAAAAAGTGGTGTATCCCTCAGTCAGGCGTTCCAGTGCTTCGTTGACAGCGTGTTCGTTTTCATTGTCTAAGCCAGTGGTAGGCTCATCTAAAATCACGATCGGAGCTTGACGAATGGCAGCACGGGCAATGGAAATGCGTTGCCTTTGTCCTCCAGAAAGAGTTGCTCCTCTCTCACCCAGAATTGTATTGTAGCCTTGGGGCAATGCCATGATGAAATTATGAGCATTTGCCAGACGGGCAGCTTGTTCGATTGCTCGCTCAGAAGCCCCCAAGCAACCGTAAGAAATGTTATCTTTTACACTAGCCGCAAATAAAAGGGTATCTTGTAACACCACACTAATTTGCTGTCGGAGCGATTGCAGCTTGTACTCGCGTAGATCGTGTCCATCGACTAAAATTTGTCCTTCGAGGGGATCGTAAAGGCGCAACAGCAAACTTACAAGCGTGGATTTACCACCACCAGATGGCCCTACTAAGGCAATATGCTGTCCTGGCTCTACCTCAAAACTGACGTTATGCAAAATTCCCTTTGTTGGCTCATAGGCAAAGGTGACATTTTCAAACCGCACGGCTCCCTGCAAAGGTGGTGCATCTATTGCCCCACGGGAATCACTGATGTCAGGTGCAGTATCTAGTACATCTAGAATACGCTCGCCAGAAGCAGTAGCTTTGGCAATTTGCCCGGTGTATTTGGCGAGTTGCCGCATCGGCTTAAAGGCGATTCTGAGATAGTTGACAAATACAAGCAAATCTCCTGGTGTGATTGCTTTTCCCAACACTAGCTGTACACCGCGCCACAATACTAAAGCAGTCACAAGCCCCACCAACAGTTCTACCATCCGCTCTAACCCTGCTGCCAGTTTTTGGGCTTTGGCACTTTCTTTTAAGCTTTGACGGTTATGGCTGGAAAAAGTACGCTCCAGCATATCTTGTAGGGAAAGCGCTTGCACAATTTTAATTGCTCCGATAGACTCTGCTGCTGTTGCAGCCATTGCCCCTTCACGCTGACGCTGCGATCGCACTACCTGCCGGATGCGTTTGGTTAGGCGCATGGTGAAGAAGATAAATAGGGGAAAGACGGCGGTGGCAATCAGTGCTAATTCCCAATGCAGCCAAAACATGACGCCAATCATGCCGATGAGGGTGAGGGAGTGGGCAAGTAGGGGTAATACTGCCATCACCGTTACTTCTCGCAGTCGCTCGATATCTGAGGTAACGCGGGTAATCAAGTCGCCACTTTTGGCTTTGTGGTGAAATGACAACGAGAGGTTTTGCAGATGACTGTAGAGTTCGGCGCGAATTTCAGTTAGTATATTGCTGGCCGCTAGCGCCATCCCCACAACACTAAAGTAGGCAGCAGTAGCACGAAGTAAAGCGATCGCCACTAAAGCTAGTGTCAAGCCTGTTAGGAGAACAAAGGGGCTAAGTTGTGCAAGTACAGGAATCCCCAAAGACTGAGATCGAAAATCAGGTACAAGGATATAGTCAAAAATAAACTTTAAAGGCCAAGGTTCAAGCAAATGCAAGACAATCTCAGCCATGAGTGCCACAAAAGACATAATTAACAATGCCTTTTGTTTGCCAAGGTGGGGCGAAAACCGCCGCAAAATCCGCACTATTCCCGGTAAAGCTGCTCTCAGACTTTTGGGATCTCGACGCGCCATATATTATTTATCTCCCTCCAGCGAATGAACCAAAGATACTAACTCGCGGATAGGTTTGTTTTCATGAGCTTGAGGTTGATTTACAAAAGGAGCTTGGCTTTGAGTATGGTAAGCACTAATATAGTGATTTAATTTCCTTTCTAGAGAAATCGCCATTTTCTCTAACCACAGAGGATTATTTCCAAAGGTGAGACTTTTTAACAATGGCTTCAAAAATGCTTGATGGCGACGATGCCCCATCCGCTTATAACGCTTTTTGAAGTATTTGTCTTTCACTGTCAAATCCCACTTTTGGGCAAAGTGTTCTAAACTAGCAATTTCCCAGGCATCGCTCCAGCGTAACATGAAGAATTCTAGTTCTGACCATTCAAACTTTAGTCCTGGTACATAAGTAACTACCGAAGTCGGCTCGCAATAAAAAGTACCTCCAGCCTCAGCTACCGTTAGACAAAAGTCAATATGTTCTCGCGTACTCAATAATCTTTCATCTAATAGCCCAATTTTTTGGAAAATTTCAGTCCGAACTAGCATACAGTGAAACTCGGCAAACTCGCATTCTTGACGATGCAGTTGCTCTTTTACATCAGCAACTTTTCGGTTCACAAAGTAGTGTTTTTCGTGTACCCGTCGCTTGACTCCAAAATCATCTGGCTCGACGAAGATATGAGCTTCGCCACCCGCTAAGTGAATTGTTTCCTCCAAAGGCTGTCCAATACAAGTTAGCGGGCAAACTACAGTCGCTTTTGTTTCTTCAGCACATTCAAGTAATGAATTTAACCAACCTGGACTTACAATCACGTCGTTGTCAATAAAAACTAAGTATTTGCTATCGACTTGTTGTAAACCCAAGTTGCGAGCTTGATTGGGTGAAAGGTATTGTTCTGTGCGGATGAGTTGAAATCCTTTCTCTTGTGCTTGTTGCTCAAGGTAGCGCTGAATGTGACGAGGAGAACCGCCGTCTACATAAACCAGAGAGAAGGGTGTCTGAGTGTGTTCGTAAATACTTTCAAGCGATTCGCGAGTATAACTGAATCGCTCGCGTTGCGAAACAACGATGGTGACTTGTGGTTTATTCATAGTTCAATTTTTTACAGAGACTATACGAGGGAGAGCTTGCCAAACAAAACTGATGCAGATGTACCTAAGGCTTGTTGGTAAACATCAATCCAGTTTTGATGTTCAACTGATGGAGCAAGTTGCTGAAGTACTTTTGTTTTGGCTGCTACACCTAGCTTTTGTCGTAGTTCTGGTTTATTTGCTAAGTATCGGAGTGATGCAATCAGTTCCTCCGTACTGCCGGGATTGATGAGCAAACCGTCTACGCCATCTTCTAAAATTTCGCCGATCGCATCTACACGAGTGCCAATAATTGCTCGGCTCGCTAGCATGGCTTCTAAGAGTGTGTTTGGGCAACCGTCGTGCAGTGAAGGAATTACGAAAATATCTAAGTGTGGCAGATAAGCTAAGGCTTCTTGGCGACTGGTTATGCCTGTGATTCGCAGGCGATCGCCAATTCCACTTTGTTGTATTTGTTGCTGCCAGTATTCTTTTTCTCGCTCAATAAAATCACCGACAAGCAAAAGGGTTAAATCAAGCTCATTGCTTAATTCGGCACAGGCATCGAGAAGAAATTCAATCCCCTTCTTGTCTCGGAATCTACCTGATGAGCCGATGATGATTCCTGGTAATTCGCTAACTAGAGATGGAGTGGGAAGTTGCTCAAAGTTAATAGGTGCGATCGAGTTCCAGAAAACCGATGATTTTAGCTTTACACTTGGAGCTATGACACTTGCTCTTTTTTGCAAGTCTTGACTGACAAATGTTACCCAAGTTGAATTTTCTAACATCCATGCAATCTGAGCATGGTTTTTAGGATTGAAAATATGTTTGTGTAAGTCGCTACCACGAACGCTGTTAATTACCGGAATATCATTTTCTTTTGCTAAAAGTGTTGTGACGTAGCCTGTTTCATTCAGAAAAAAGGCATGAAACAGATTATATCTATATTTTTGATGCAGACATTTGAGTTGGAAGTAAATATCGCTAAAAAAGTCTTGTATCTCTGTTAGGTTGTCACGCACGGCTGATTTGATGCGATGCACGAATACACCATCTTGAAGTGTTGTGCTGCAACTTGCTCGTCTGCGACTTCCATCTGTAACTAGGCGTTGTTTAGAGCGAAAAACAGCAACATGGACTTCATAATCACTGTCAATTAGCATTTTGGTAATTCGATGTACTGATTCGCTAACTCCACCGACATCGGGTGGATATTCTAGTGTGGTAATGCAAATTTTTATTTTATCCATGTTTTTGTCTGGGAACATTATTCGTAGTTTTTAAACGCAGAGGGTACGCAGAGTTACTAGGCAGCTTTTTGTTTCATTGCCACATTTCTTAAAATCTTGGCGGTAGTTGCAGATCCGGAAAAATCAAAGCTAATTTTATGAGGTTGTTCTTGAAGGTAATCGATTATTTGTTGGGCAAATAAATCAGGTTGTAAATCGCTGGTACTTAGAAGTTTGACAATTCCTAAGTTGCTTAATTTTTCTGCTCTAATACTTTGTTCTCTATCTTGGTTTCCTGTAAAGGGAAGCAGCATTGCCCTGACACCTGTTGTTAAAACATTCATGGTGGTGTTATAGCCAGACATATTAATAGAAAGTTCTGCTTTGTTCATGTAACTCAGAAAGTAGGGAGTATAGCGTCGGATGCTAAGATTGTTGCTATCTCCAACCATTGATTGCAATTCATTGAATTTCTCTTCTGGCATAAATGGCCCAGTGAAAACTTGGATTTTGTGAGGTATTTTTTTCTCTAATAGAGGAGCTGCTCTCACCACACAATCAAGCAATTCATGACCAAATCTGCCACCTCCAACGCTGGCTAGAATCATGGGTTGATCTGAGTGAAGAATTTCTCTATCTTCATCAGTAAGGATAGGATTTACTGGAGGATTTTGAACTACATATCCGGTGTAGTATATCTCACAGTTAAGGTTGCTGACTCTAGAAAATGTTTCTTCGAGAGGTACAAATCTGGGGTCACCATGAACCAATAATACATCAAAATATTGGTTAATTAAATTACAAACTTTTTCTTCGTGTTTTATTTGCTTGTGTTGTTTTGTAACTACAATATCTCGCAAGCTAGAGACAACTTTTGTTGAGTTTTTAGTTGATTTTACTAGTTCTAACAAAGGAATTAATTCAAAAGAGAAACGTCTTCTGCCGAAGGGAAATAATTCAATGATTAAAATATCAGGCTGGAAGTGATCGAAGATTTCCAAAAGACGATTTTTTCTGATTTCCTTAACTTCGTCAAGACTAATGGCATTATCTACGACTTGTAGTTCTTGAAATTCTGAGTCGGTTTTAATTGCGGGTAAGTTGATGACTTCAACACCAGCAGGAATATCAAACCCTTTTACTATTTCCCCACCATTAATAAAACAAATTTGGAAGTCTTTAGTGAGAGCACGTACAATTTCCATACTGCGAACTAGATGCCCCATGCCCAATATATGTTGGCAGTAGAACATAAGACGTTGCATAACACGCTTTGCCTCTATAATCTATAAACTTTCATTGAGTTAAACTAAACAATTTTGGCGATCGCTAAATCTTGTACTTGTTCTGGTGGCTGGCAGGTTCTGCAAAACGGAAGCACTCTCTTTTTTTTTGCCAATAAGGTGCAGATGTATTGGCTAATTTTCGGTAGGGCACTTAAATCGATGATTGGAGTGGAAATCTTCTTGTGTGGAGGAGTATTCAGTTGTTGCAGCACCGATTCCAGCAATACATCTGGAGTCAGGTGATCGGGATGAATTGCTGTCATAACCCCCAGTTTGGCGAGATGTTCTGCCCGAATCCACTGTTCTTGAGATGGTTTAACTCTAGGTACTATTACTGCTGGCTTCCCTACAGAGAGAATCTCACAGATTGTGTTGTAGCCACCCATTGCTACCACGGCATCTGCTGCGGCAACATAGCTCATCAAATCGTCAGTAAACTCGCAGATTTGCACGCCTGGATAGGAAAATGCTTTCCATTCCAGTGCTGCTTGATCGCGAGAAGGCATTTCGGGGCCAAAAACTATCATACTCCGAAGTTTGCGCG
The DNA here is from genome assembly GCF_030381805.1 of Chlorogloeopsis sp. ULAP01. Classification (NCBI taxonomy): domain Bacteria; kingdom Bacillati; phylum Cyanobacteriota; class Cyanophyceae; order Nostocales; family Chlorogloeopsidaceae; genus Chlorogloeopsis; species Chlorogloeopsis sp. ULAP01. Next base: position 20,172 of record NZ_JAUDRH010000022.1, on the reverse strand, counting down.
AGGCAGGTAGCAATGCCAAACTCGATAAGTAGGTATCAACCAAGTTATAGCCATCCTCACCTCCTCCCGGTGTCACTAAAACGAGTTGTTCATCTGGGCTAAGTCGCAACTCGTTACGGACAAAATTTGGCCCTTTGCGCCCTAGTTCTTTGCGGATGTACCCACAAAACTGTACCTTTTGGGCAACCTTTGGCGGTAGTTTATATTCCTTGCGGATATCAAAAATTTCTGGAGTGCCAACCACCAGCACGTGATCATAAAATTTGACGATCGCTTCGTGATAACCGTGCTTGTGCCATTCTGGAATCGTCACCTCTGGATGATCCAAAATGTCGCGCAACAGCAGAATTAAGGGAGTTTCTGGCAATTCGGTTTTGAGATATTCGACAGTTGCTTGCAATTCGTTGCGAATGCCGTAGGGCTTTTTGTCTACTAGGAACACATCTGGTTTGAAATTGGCGATCGCAGATAAAATTAATTGCGATCGTAGTTTTACCGTTTCATCGGTGGCTGTTCCCAGATACTTGGCAGTAAACTCACCCGATATTCCCCGATTCAGGCAAGGTAGCTTAATATAATCCAGTCTTCTCGGCAGACGAAAGCTATGCAGCATCGGCGAGCCAGAGACGACAAGGATAGAAAGTTCTGGAATCGAATCTAGTAAGTGTGTGCAGATTGCCAACATTCTGCGAATATTACCGAGACCGAAGCCATCGTGGGAGTATACCATTAGTCTCATGGCTCAATTTCCCTCAATTCCTGATTCGGTGTATACATGAGATTCCTAAGCTGCTATTAACACGGTTCGGTATTTCATCAGCTGTACTACTTGTTTAGGTTCTCAATTGTGCATGAATCTTTTATGAAACTTCGATGAGAAAATTTTCATGTCAATAACACGCTCCGATCTTGAATCTGGACGTTTGCAGCAGATTATTTTAGACTCTGGGAGAAAAGTGAATGTCTTAACTGAATCCCAGTTACAAGAGTCTATCAACGAAACTCTGCGGCAACAAAATCCAGCTTCTGATATTTGGATTTTTGCCTATGGCTCGCTGATTTGGAACCCCATCTTCAAGTTTGTAGAACAGCGCGTCGGCAAAATTTATGGATGGCACCGTCGCTTTTGTCTGTGGATTCCCTTGGGGCGTGGTACTCCAGATAACCCAGGATTAGCGCTTGGCTTGGATCGCGGTGGTAGTTGTCGTGGTATTGCTTACCGGATAGCTGCAAATGATGTAGCCTCAGAATTGCTCCTGCTGTGGCGACGAGAAATGATAGTTGCTTCTTACATTCCTCGTTGGGTGAGCGTATTTGATGGTACGCAAAAATTCCAAGCGATCGCTTTTGTTGTCAACCACCAGCATCGAGCTTATGTTGGCAATATTTCCTTTGAAACCACAGTAAAGAGCCTTGCTACAGCTTCAGGAGAAATTGGTTCTTGTGCTGACTACCTCATGCAAACCGTCGATGGCTTGCTAGCAGATGGGATTCGGGATAAACATTTACTTCAGTTGCGCGATCGGGTTTTGATGCGACAGACTTAGTTAAGCTTTGCGTAAAATCATAGCGGAGTTTTTGAACGCAGAGGGGCGCAGAGTAAGCGCGCTAGACGTTTCGCCTTCCCGCAGGGTAGGTACGCAGAGTCTTTTCTAAGGAGAGTTAATTACGAATTGATGAAATGCTGTACTTAGTTAAGCTTTAAAACCTTTTGAAGGTATATCAAAACTTATGAAACTTCTTCATCCTTCTGCCCCCTGCCTCCTGCCTTATATAAAGTTACAATCGGGATGCGAGAAGAGATAGAGAAAGTTCTGTATCCTGGAGCCATCGCCAATGAAATTCATCTCTGAACCATCGATACCCACGAAAATTCAAAAGATGAAAGAACGGGTGTGCTGGTTGCATCCGAGTATTGTCTCACGGAGAATTGACCAAACTAGCATGGTTATCGATGATGGCAACTCGGATAATCCAGAATTTTCTTTTATGGTTATTGGTGACAGTGGTTCTAAGGCACGACACAACCCTCAGCGCCGAGTCGCCGAACTGATGCTTCCACACCAACAAGAGTGTAGTTTTGTCTTGCATACGGGCGATGTTATCTATATCGTCGGTTCGCGTGAGTATTACCCACAAAATTTTATCGAACCTTATCGTGAGTTTATTGTCGGAGGCGAAAATCCCAAACGCATTGCCTATGATCGCATGACATTCAAAACTCCAATATTGCCAGTTCTCGGCAATCACGATTACTATGATGTACCGCTAATGTATCGTTTGCTGGCAGGAAGTACGCTGCCACTACGCCGCTTCTTCAGCTACAAGAATATTGAAATTGGTTGGCATGGTTCAAATCAAGGAGATGCTTATACGCGAGCATTTATTGATTACTTAAAGTCATTCAACTCCAAAGAACAGTTAGAATTTCACCTTGACGAACATTACACAGCCAAAACTGATACGGGAAATTGTTTGCGCTATGAACCCGGACATTTTACCCGTGTACCTAACCGATATTACACCTTTCGTTATGGTGGTATAGATTTTTTTGCCCTCGACTCGAATACTTTTAACGAACCATCACCGCTACCTGAAACTCAAGAAGGAGAAAGTAGCCGCCGCAAATTGTCAAAGCGCCGCGACGAAATCGAACAAGAAGAAATGCGGATTTTAGATGCGTGCGATCGCCTTGACTCAAACAATCCTGAAGATGCAGAACAACTTGATGCTCTCAAAGCGAAGTTGTACCAAATTGATGAAGTCAAAATTGATATTGAAAAACAACTAGCATCTCATGACGAACCGGCGATCGATTTTGAACAGTTAGAATGGCTCAAGCAAAGGCTAATAGAGTCTTGGCATACCCAGGAAGTACGAGGGCGTATTGTTTATTTTCATCATCCTCCATTTGTGACTGAGGCGAGTAAGTGGGAACAGGCACAAACTCTAGCAGTGCGTCACCGCTTGCGTTGGGTATTTGATGAAGTGGCAAAAACTCTTGGTTCTCTGACTCAAGGACGTCCCATTGTCGATTTAATTTTAAACGGTCACGCTCACTGTCTGGAATATCTGCGCACTACTAACACCGGGCATGGTGATTCTAACTTGAATTGTATCGTCTGTGGTGGCAGTGGTCGTCGTCCCCGACGGCAACGCGAAGAAGGAACGGAATTAATGGAGACTTTTGGAGATGCAACAGATGGCAATAACCGTAAAATTGCGGATTCGCTGCTATTTGTTGGTCGCAATGGTTACGATAAACAAAAGCGGCTTCCTTACTCTTTTGTGCGGATTGATGTTAAAGATGGCTATCCACCTAAGTTTATTGTCAGGCCATTTGTTGCTGAACGCTATCAAAGTGAGTGGTATAACAACGAACTGGAGGCATTTGAGATTTAATTTTTTGATGATGATACCATTTCACGTTAATCACAATACATATAAATCATGTCGAGACGTGCCATGGTATATCTCTACAAAAAAGATATGTTTCACCTTTAGAGTAAATTGGTATGAGACTACTAGTTCATCGCATTAATTTTGAGGGGATAATAAGTTCGTAGTTAGGACTTTAGTCCTTGATAAGTGCAGCACTAAAGTGTTTACTACAAACCTATCAAAACTTTTGCGATGAACCGCCACTTTGGTTTACAGCATAAGCTTCAGTAATGTCCAAACTTTGATTGGCGATGGCAAAATTATTATACGCGATCGCCAAATTTTGACAGTGGATAAAACTGAAGTAATTGGTACAGTCAAGGCAATTGTAGAAAGACTTAAACAACCGTATTTATAACACCAAAAATTGATGAGAAAACAATTAAAATACAATTTTTTATGTTTAACCCTGGTTTCCCTACTTATACTCTGGGGCTACTTGCTTTTTCCTATTCAAACAGCAATTGCAGCTACTGCAACTTCTAGCATCTACGAGCAAAAACTTGTCCATAGCCCTGATGGAATTGGGAAATATTATATGGGTAGAGAAATTGCCAAATACATGAGCCACACTGGTGCTGCTTGGCTAGAGCGCCCCAGCCGTGAAGCAGAAGAACAGCCAAGTAAAATAGTCACAGCCCTCAATCTCAAACCCACTGATATAGTCGCTGATATTGGCGCTGGTACAGGTTACTTGAGTTTTCGCATTGCTTCTCAACTCACACAGGGAAAGGTTTTAGCTGTAGATATTCAACCAGAAATGCTGGATATTATTGATTTTTTGAAAAAAGAAAACAACATTACCAACGTTGAGCCTGTTTTAGCAACAGCTACTAACCCCAATCTAGCACCTGCAAGTATTGATTTAGCTTTAATGGTAGATGCTTATCACGAGTTTGAATATCCACAACAGATAATGCAAGCAATTAGCAAAGCTTTGAAACCAGGCGGTAGAGTTGTTTTAGTGGAATACAGGGGAGAAAATCCTTTTATCTTTATTAAAGCTTTACATAAAATGACTCAAAAGCAAGTGAAAAAAGAAATGCAAGCAGTTGGTTTAGTTTGGCGTCAAACCAAAAACTTTTTACCACAGCAGCATTTCATGGTTTTTGAGAAGTAATATTTAAGCTTGAGGAGGAATCAGACTAGCAGTTTTTGTGGTAATATCCCAAACTATCCAACCAAATTGATTATCTAAATTATCGCTAGTATTTGATACTTTAAAATAGATTTTTTCACCACCTCTAGTTTCAATTGCAAAGTCAGAATTTTGAGCATATACTACTTTAAAACCTCTATCTCGTAGACAATACATTGCCCACGCTTTCAATGATTGCTTGGCTGGATCGTGAGGAACGGGAGGTTTTTTAATTACTTCTTCGATAACTTGATATATTTGCATTTTAGTCATTAGTCATTAGTCATTGGTTAGTAGGGACGGCTTTTACTGACTATCTTTTGGTTAAAACCGACAATTTATCTTTTAAACCCGCACGGCAGTCGCTACAACGCGCTTAACCCACGCAACGCGCTGCCTCCCGTACAGTAGTTGGTTTATTACTCTCCTTGTCTCTTTGTCCCCGTGTCCCCTTGTCTCTCCATCTCCCCCTCTGCCCCTACTCTGGATCGCAACGGATTTCTACCATAAAACCATCAGGATCGTAAAAGTATACACCACGTCCGGTAGGACGAGTAACTGGCCCGTGGGCAATTTCTATGTGGTTTTGTTTAATTACTTCGACAGCAGCATCAAATAATTGCGGATTTATATCAAAAGCTAAATGATAAGCCCTGGTGAAAGTGCGTTCTGGATCTGGATCTGGAGGTAACAATTCTGGTTGCCAAAATAAATCGAGGATAGTGCCATCTGGGGTAACAAAGTTAGCAACTTTACCCTGTGCTACTAATTCTTTCAAGGTAGCAGGAACTTCCTCATCTGTTAATTCATACAAACCAAGAATAGTACCGTAAAAATATCGAGAAGCCTGCATATCTTTCACATTTAAGGCAATGTGATGAACTCGACGCAAATCGCCAGGAGCAAGAACTTTACTAATTGATGAAAAGCTAGATTGCATAGCAGAAATTAATTTACTTTCTTAAGATAGAAGACAAAAATTTTTATAGTTTATATATTCATACTTAAGATTTTATCAACAATCTAAATTTAATATTTTTTATTTTCTAAACCACATCTATTGTTGGTGCAGTTATTCTAACCGAAGCTGGAGAAACTCCGCCTCCGTTTCTGTATTCTATAATTCTAAATTCTTTTTGGGTATGGCATTTGATTATTCTTTGGATTTTCAGAATATCGATTTTCGCAAACACCCCGAACTATATCATGTTGGCAAAGGCGAGCAAGGTGTACTTTTGGTAGAACCGTATAAATCGGAAATTCTTCCTTATTGGCGCTTCAAAACTCCAGATATTGCAAAAGAGTCTAGCCAAAAAATTTATGAAATGTTTCTTGTCTATCTTGAGCAAGATGATTTTGTTGGAGCAGATATGGCACGAAAATTTTTACAGATGGGTTATACGCGATCGCGCCGCTATGCCAATCATAAAAGCGGCAGAAAATATAAGAATAATCCACAAAAAGCAAGTTCTAAAGAAGAACAAATGCAAGCTCGCAAAGATATCTTACCCTATGAAGTAGATCCATTAAAAGCTGAATCAGCAGCAATTTTTAAAGAAAAGTGGACACAAGCCAAGACAAATGACAAATATCTCCTGCTTTTAGCAAAACACAAACAGATGTACGAGCAAGAATAATGCTCTGGTGCAAAGAAAACAAAACAAGCCTTTAGTTTAATTTCTAGACTACTGGACTTTTGCTATTTGGTGAATTTTTAGGGGTAGACCGCGATATTTGCCAATTATCTCTCGCTCAGAGAATTGTAGCTTGACATCATTAATTTGATAATTTCCACCGCGATATTTGTGAGTAATCTCATTTACCCTAGTCGAACTTCGAGAACTGACAGCTTCGTTGCTAGCACCATCATTGATTTGCTGTTGATTATTTTTATCTAGCCTCAGTTTGTACTCATTTTGTTGTAAAAGTTTGCTAGTACTAACCAAGACAACGATTAGCATCAAAACCTGTATTTGCCAAGGTGCTAAAACCAAACTCAAAATCAAGCTAATAGCTGCAACAACACCTGTTAGTTGCCCGATTTCATCGGTACTTGTTTTGAAGATATAACCAGTTACTAAACCAGTAAAAAGCGGAATCAAAAACAACAAAGGCATTTCTCTCCACCTCTGAATCAAAACCAGAAGCGCCTAATAAACTGAATATTAAGGCTATTGCTAAGTAATGGTGTATTTAATTTTACAATTGTTTCTGTTAAATTTACAACACGTTATCATTAACAACAGTGTAAATCATAAAGATTTCAAAACGTTCTGATATATTAGCTTAACATTCTGTATTCATGCAATCAATCTTGCATATTACCAGCTTTTCTAACTGACACCCGATGCTGAACATTCCTCAACTCTTAGCAACTGAACTTAACCTCAAACCTTATCAGGTGCAAAATGCGCTAGAACTTCTGGCAGAAGGTGCAACAGTTCCCTTTATTGCACGATACCGTAAAGAGCGCACAGGAGAAATGAATGAAGTTCAATTGCGCGATTTGGCAGATAGGTATTCTTACTTAAGTGAATTAGAAGAACGTAAATCGGTGATTTTGAATGCGATCACAGAACAAGGTAAACTCACTGAGGAACTGAAAGCCAAAATTGAAGCTTGTTTACAAAAAACAGAACTAGAGGATTTATATTTACCCTACCGTCCCAAGCGCCGCACTCGTGCCACCATCGCCAGAGAAAAAGGACTAGAACCATTAGCAGAGTTCATCAAGTCGCTGAATACCAAAAATGCCGCCGCCGTATCTTTAGAACCAGAAGCAGCAAAATATATATCAGAAGAAAAGCAAGTCAAAACAGCACAGGAAGCGCTTAAGGGTGCTGCGGACATTCTTGCCGAAGAAATAGCAGAAAAAGCAGAGTTGCGTGCATATCTCAGAGAATATCTTCTAGAAGAAGGAGTATTTGTCTCCCGGATCAAAGATGAGCATCCCGAAGGTACAACCAAGTTCGAGATGTACCGTAACTATCAGGCAAAGGTGAACAATATTGCACCTCACAATCTTTTGGCGCTGTGTCGTGGTGAAAACGAGGGAATTTTGAGTTTTGATATTTCCTTTGATGAGGATGTGGTGCTTTCCTATTTGGAGTCAAAAGAAATTCACTCTAAACACCGCCCGTTGCGCAGCTTTTATCAAGAAATGCTCAAAGATGCATTTAATCGCTTGATGAAATCTTCTTTAATTAGCGAAGTAATTTCAGAGAAGAAGCTATACGCAGATATTGAGTCGATCAAGACATTTGAAGCCAATTTACGGGAGTTGCTACTATCTGCGCCTGCGGGAATGAAACCAACAATGGCAATTGATCCGGGGTTTAGAACTGGCTGTAAAGTCTCAATTCTCGATCAGACAGGAAAATTTTTAGAATATCAAGCAATATTTCCCCATCAAGCACTAGAACAACGTGCTAAGTCTGCACAAACTCTGAAAAATTTGATTGAAAAGTACAAGATTGAGTTAATTGCTATTGGTAATGGCACAGCATCTCGTGAGACAGATGAGTTTGTAGCAGAAGTATTGCAGACTTTGCAGCGCAAACCAATTAAAGTAATAGTCAACGAGTCGGGTGCATCTATATATAGTGCTAGTAAAGTTGCAGCACAAGAATTTCCTGACTTAGATGTTACCGTGCGCGGAGCAATTAGCATCGGTCGTCGCTTGCAAGATCCCTTGGCAGAACTGGTGAAAATCGATCCCAAATCTATCGGTGTGGGACAATATCAGCACGATGTGGATCAAAAATTGCTGAAAAAGAAATTAGACGAAACAGTAGAAAGCTGCGTCAACTACGTTGGTGTAGATTTGAATACCGCTTCCAAAGAACTTTTGACTTTCGTTTCTGGAATTACGCCTACCGTTGCCAACAACATCGTCACCTATCGCAACCAAAACGGAGCCTTTAAAAATCGCCGCGAACTCCTAAAAGTGCCAAAATTGGGGCCAAAAGCCTTTGAACAGGCAGCAGGTTTTCTGCGGATTCGTGGTGGTAATAACCCTTTAGATAATACCGCCGTCCATCCAGAGAGTTATTCGGTAGTGGAAGCGATCGCCACCGACTTAAATGTACCCTTACAACAAGTCACGCAAATTGCCGAGAAACTCAAAAAAGCAAACCTAAAAAAATATGTCACCGATACCGTCGGCGAACCCACATTGCGCGACATCCTCAAGGAACTAGAAAAACCAGGCAGAGATCCCCGCGCCGAGTTTAAATATGCCACCTTTAAAGAAGGAATCAAAGAAATTTCCGATTTAAAAGTGGGGATGGAATTAGAGGGAATAGTCACGAATGTTGCCAACTTTGGTGCATTTGTTGATATTGGCGTTCATCAGGATGGTTTAGTGCATATCTCCCAACTTGCGGACAGATTTGTGGACGATCCCAAGAAAGTCGTGAAGGTGGGACAAGTTGTGAAAGTGCGAGTCTTGGAAGTTAACGAGAAATTGAAGCGGATTGGTTTATCGATGAAGGCGGTGAAGCAGTAGAAACTCTCTTCTTACATCATGTATAAAACTTTTTTGTAGTAAGGACTTTAGTCCTTGCTTTAAAGAGGACTTTGTTCCATCAGCTTTTTGGGGCGTTGTTCCATAAAGAAGAATATCGGTGAAAAATTCCATCTAATGTTCTAATTTGGATGTTATGCAGAAAATTTCTGGATATCAGCGATGAATATACTGAAAGGCTTGTACTTATGTGCAAAATCAGGTAAATATGCCGAATAATTCCGTCCATTACCCAAAAAAGGGTGATAGTTAGAAAAGTTGTTGATATCCACCCCAAATCAGGTAGTGATCTGGAAAGTTTCTGTATAATAAGTGGATATTGATCATATCCGTAAATTTTCTTGATATTATGACTAAAATACCTGTAAAGCCTTATTTGACTGGATCGGCTGGGGTGATAGACGGAAAGTTTCTGTCTAATAAATAGTTAGCCTGCTTCCTTAGTGGTGCAATCCAGTAGGTTAAAGATGAGTAGCAAAAGCGATCGACTATGCCCCATAGCAGTGCAAATCTGTTCCGTTGGTTGCAAAGGATGAGTGATTGAGGGCGATCGACGAGAGACAGAGCACCGCAGAAATAGTGGGATGCAGAAGCGATCGAATAAGAGGAAAGGATGAGGAATGCAGAGACGATCGAATGGGTGACAGTGGATGGAATAGGTTGGTTAGTTTTGCGTCAGAGTGCTAACACGGTGTTGGAGCGGACAAATAGGGGGGCGATCGGGTAGAGTATTAGTCATTGGTTGCCGCTCAACTCCACCGTTAGACCTCAATCCTCTGATGAGTGTGTCACTAAAGGCGATCGCATTTTGATACCAATGTTTGTATCTATGAGAGCGATCGCCCTCGATTTGCATGATTAAGCGGTTTCAATCCGTGCAACAACACCCAGTGCAATCAGTTCATCCAAAGCGGCTTGTATCTCTGAATCAGAGAATCTGGTTAGCCATTTAATCCAAAATCGATTAATAGCCGTATCTGCTTCCTCCCAATTCGTTTGACTGCCCATCGCGTGCCAAACTTTCAATGCCCGATCGCTCATAGGTGGAAAAAGGGTTCTCAACCGTTCTTTCGATGGCTGAAGTGAAAACCGTTCTTCCCTAGTTTCTTGACCCAATTCCTGAGCCTGCATCACGCGATCGCAAATGCTAAGAGGATCGACCCCTAAGTTTTGAAGCACCTGAAACGCAAGGCTTCGGCTCGGTTCTCGATTTGCGACAGCTACGATTTTGTCTCCCTCTCTGATGATACTGAGCAAGAGATGCTCTGAGCCAACGTAACTGTGGTTCATTTCAACCGCAATTTCCCCTGCCATGTCCAAAACAGCTTTTGCTCTGACGGTAAAGGGAATTTCAGCTATCATATTCCCTTCACCACGACCAATCAATTTTTCCACTTCTGTTTGTGCTTCTTCGAGATGAATTGCCATCGAAGCCAGCACAGAGTAAGCAATTCCCGTACCTTCTCGAATTAAGCCCAGTAGAATTTGTTCAGTTCCGACAAAGTTATGCCCCAAGCGGCGCGATTCATCTTGAGCCATCAGGATGACGGTGACTGCTTTTTCATTAAACCGCTCGAACATAAGAAAGTCCTCCAAGATAAAATAATAATGGATGTGCTTGCAGAAGAAATATTAGGTTGGCGCGATCTCGAAAATTCAACTATTTCTATGGTTGGATTCCACCTGATTAGCTTTCAAAGTAGGTTGTTGAACAACGGACAAATGATTCTCTGTGAGCACTTTTCGTCTCAATTTGGCTTCTAGGTTCAGCAAAAAATCATGATTCGGCTGAATGCCCTCAGCTAAGGATAATAAATCCTGTGCAAGAGCGGTGAGATCAACAGTTTGGGGATCCAGGTTAGACAATGATGCCAGTTGCCCCTGTTCAGCAAACCGTGCTGTAATCCAGGCATCTAACTCTGTGGCGATCTTGGTTTCAAACTCTTCCGGTTGTATATTTTCTTGCATGGCGTTAATTCTCCTTCTGAATATTGATCAGTTGCTGTTTCAAGTTGCTCATTGCGCGATGAACCAACATTTTGACCGCTGCTTCACTTTTGCCCATGACATGAGCAACCTCTGCAATAGTTAGCCGACCAAAAAGCCTTAGAGCTAATTCTTCTGAGCGTTCTGGGGTCAGAAAGTGTAGCAAACTAGCAACCAGTTCTAGACGCAACTGCTGATCGATACACTCTTCAAGAGGGGTATCAGGGTGCGGAATGTGTTTCGCGAACTCCAACGGCAGTGTTGCCCGTCGCTGGCGGAAATAGTCTGCTGCTTTACGCCGCGCAATTCCCAACAACCACGATCTGAATTTACCGATTTCCTGATAACTGGCAATATGTTGTAAAGCTGCCTCAAACGTCTGTGTGGTTAAGTCTTCAGCATCATGAACTCTCCCAACTTGCACCAGCAGATAACGATAAATATCTGTTACATGGCGGCGATACAGTATGGCAAAGGCATTATAGTCTTCACAAGCAGCTTGCGCCAGGCTTTCGTCCGATCGATCTGCTAGGATTACAGCTATTGCTTCAGGAGATAGCTTCCCTGGGTCGGGCGATCGCTCTTGATTCATCGAGATTGTCCTCCCTCATTTTTAGCTCACCAAGGGGATTGCATCCCCTCTTATAGTTATGTCGTTGTCCGGCAGGAGATGGTAACAGTTCATGCTGAGTTTTTTGAGTCGGGCAACTTTTGAACCTCTACTGATTTGCCTGCAAGCGTCTAACACTCGCTTGGAGCGGACTGCTGAAAATCCCTGGTGCTGAATTCGAGGTTCTTTGCAGCCGCTCAAGCGAACCGTTGTGCCGCTCACGTTTCGGGTTGTGGTGAGCTTTGATAGCAATTTGTCAGTACTCAGGAGCAGATAAATAGAAATTACAGGGCAAGAAACAAAGCATAGGGGAGCAGAGTCAAAGCATTTGCCTGATCGATGTAAAACTCTCTTGAAAAGCTAATGCGTCAATCTATCAAACAATGTAGCTTTGTTCTGTTAACAGTTCTATCTTTGTGCGTGAGTTGGCTAGTGTTCAAAGCAGATGGCGTTGTCGCTCAACAAGTTGCCGATCCGAATTTTGATGCTAGCGTTGTCCATCCTGCCTATACGACCACAGCACCTACGGTTCTCTTTGATGAGGCTCACCTAAACTTTCACACCACTCAAGGACGCTACAAACCCTTTGTCGATCTCATCTCTAATGATGGATATCGAGTGGCTCCAAATCGACAAGCCTTTCAGACGGAAACGTTAGCCGATTCTGACATTCTCGTCATTGCCAATGCTTCAAGTCAGCAGGAGGGGCAATCTGCATTTCGCGAGGACGAGTGTGATGTGGTGAGAGATTGGGTGCATTCTGGTGGTTCATTGCTTTTGATTGCCGATCACAAACCCTTTGGTTCAGCGGCAGAAAAATTAGCTGCTCAATTTGGCATTAGGATGAGCGATAAGTTCACGGTAGATTTGTCTCATTACGATCGAAGCTCTGGTGTTCCTAGTTTCTTGCTGTTTAGCCGTGAGAACAAGCTGTTAGCCGATCATCCGATTACACAAGGTCGAAATCCACAAGAACGAATTAATCGGATCATGACGTTTACTGGGCAATCCCTATCCATTCCATCTGAAGGACAATCCTTATTGCGGTTATCGGATTCAGCGATCGATTTAGATGAGCGACTCAGGAGCGCAGGAGATCTTCGTGCAAGGCAAGGTGTTTCTGCGGCTCAACGCGCTCAAGGTGTAGCATTGCCATTTGGACAAGGGCGAGTCGTTATGCTTGGAGAGGCTGCGATGATCTCTGCCCAATTGATGCAGTCGCGTGAGGGGACAGTTCTGATGGGGATGAATCACCCAGGAATCGACAATCGACAATTTGCGCTGAACATGATGCACTGGTTATCCAGATTACTGAGTTAGTTTGCTGTGAAGCCTTTGACTCCGCAGTAAAAGCGGTACAACAATTGCAATGCCGCGGACGATTGAGAAATTTTGATGCAGTCCGAAAGGTAGCCTATCGCCGCTAATTGCAACCGTTGGGCTGCTTCAGATTTTGGTCAAGACAGTCAACGTAAAGTAACTGCTAGCTCCTAGCATCAGTTTGTTGAGAACCATGTACGGAGAAGTGTACTAGCCCCTCTACCTGGGATGCTGGGTATGGTGGCACATCAATTGATACAAAGGCTATACTAGGTAGCTAAAGTTTTCTCACACAAAAAATGGCAGAAAATGGTGGTCGTGGGCGCATCCGCGTTTTTTTCGCAGAGGTTGAGGGTGACGATGAAACTATTCAAGAAGGTTTGCAAGCGATCAACGTAGCAGCCAACAAAATTTTTCAGTCCGCTCCAACAAAGATTATTCAGGTTTTACCTGCCTCTGCAAATCCTATTGATGAAGACGAGCTTCTCGAAGAACTAGATTCTGAGGTTGATGTTGAGGATGAAGAGGACAATCCTCCTCCGTCTAATGTGGCTGCGAAATCGAAACCTAAGAAAAGTTCGTCCAAGCCTCCCATCATGTCAATAGTGAAGGATTTGAATTTGCGACCAGAAGACAAGCCGTGGTTCAGGGATTTCTATGCCCAGAAAAAGCCATCTACTCAAGAACAAGCTGTTACGGTCGCAGTTTACTATCTAAAGCGAGTTCTGGAGCTAGACAAGGTAAGGCCAGAGCATGTGTTTACCTGTTTCAAGGATGTTGAGCGCAAAACTCCAAAACATATGCCTCAAACTATTCGGGATACTGCAAAACGTAGAGGATGGGTTGATACCTCGGAACGGGGCAATGTCAAGATTACTAACCACGGTGAAAATTTAGTTGAGCATGACCTACCTGCTTCTAGCAACAAAAAGGGTTAGTAAAATATAAATGGATCTAGAAGATTTTTGCATTCGACTCAATCAGCTTGAACTTTCAAATGCTCAACGTGCTTTAGCTATTTTATGGTTCCATGACTGTCAAAACCCAGGCATATGTATGAAAGCGAGTACACTCGCACGTACCATTTATACTGCTGGACTTGGCAATCCTAACCCAACCCAGCTTGAGGAAGCGATTGCGAAAATCAAACTTACACTTAAGAGCAAGGCTGGGTTTAAGCTCAAGCCAACCGAGCGCGATACGATTAAGGGCTGGCTTATACCAATTCTAGAGGGTGTAGCTGCTGATGTTGATTTAGAGCATAGCTATTTACCAGAAGCAATCTGGAAGAATACAAGAGGCTATATTGAAAAGATTGCTTTTCAAGTAAACGGTTGCTTTCAATACGGATTTTATGACGGTGCATCAGTTCTTCTTCGTCGGTTAGTTGAAACACTTTTAATTGAGTGCTACGAGCATGATAAAACTCAAGCTCGTATATCTGATTCTGATGGCAATTATTTTATGTTGTCAGGAATTATTGGTGATGCTGTTGATAAAAGTAGACTTTCGTTGGGGCGCAAAACAAAATTGGTTTTACGGGAATTAAAAGCTATTGGAGATCGATCAGCTCATAATAGACGCTACAACGCTGTTCGCGCTGATTTAGAAAAAATTCGTTTGGGAGTACGTCTAGTAGTAGACGAGTTAATTCAACTAGCGGAGTTGAGACGTTAAGTTCTTTTCATGCCTCTGTGACTCCTGTGGTTGCCTGTAAAGATTAAGAAGAGTTCTACATATGGAATTTGAATGGAACCCAGACAAAGCAGAACTAAACATTGAGAAGCATGGTGTTTCTTTTCAGGAGGCTTCAACTGTATTTAATGACTCTCTATCCGTAACCTTCCCTGATCCTGATCATTCTATTGGAGAAAACCGCTACGTTATCATTGGTATATCTCGGTTTGGACAGCTTTTAGTTGTCGCACATACCGATCGAGGAGAAAAAGTACGAATCATAAGTGCCCGAAAAGCAACTCGGCAGGAAAGGAGGTTCTATGAAGAAGGAAGTTGAGAGCGAAATAGAAGATGAATTATGCTCTGAGTACGATTTTTCCCACATACAGGGAGGTGTTAGGGGTAAGTATGTTGAGCGATATCGCACAGGGACAAACTTAGTGCTTCTAGATCCCGATGTTGCCCAAGCTTTCCCTAATGATGCAGCAGTAAATGAAGCATTACGACTGTTAATTCAGGTTGCACAGCGCCAGCAGCCCAACACTGCGGTGCAGCGGACGGAATAAAAGCTGTTGGTAGGAGTTCAAGACTACTAGCCGCCGCTGGCCTCTACCGTTAGCCGCCCAAAGCACATTAGAAGGAGTTTCGTATGCCGCGTTTCTCTACATTTGATCGACGCAACTACCGAACTGTAGCGGCGCGTGAAGGCTACGCTCAATGGGCTGCGACCTACGAGGACACCGTAAAGCGTGACATGGATCTGTGGTTGCTCGACCAGATCCAAAGCGTCAAGTGGAGTGCCGTCGAGCGTTGCGCGGATCTTGGCTGCGGAACGGGACGCACGGCCGCATGGCTAGCGAGAAAGGGCGTACGGGAGATCGATGGTGTCGATGCCACGTCCGAGATGCTGGATCAGGCTCGCAAACGGGACGTGTTCGCGTCCCTCCGCGTGGCGGATGTTTGCACGACCGGACTGCCAACAGCTAGTTACGACTTGATCGTGACGTGCCTCGTTGACGAACATCTTGCTGAACTTGCACCGTTGTACGCGGAAGCAGCACGGCTTGCCCGACGTGGTGCGACGTATGTGCTTGTTGGCTTTCATCCATTCTTCATCATGGCGACAGGTATGCCTACGCACTTCCAAGGAGCCAATGGGGAGCCAGTCGCAATCGAGACGCACATCCATCTGTTGTCCGACCATGCACAGGCGGCACTCGCGGCAGGCTGGCAATTGACCGAATTACGCGAACAGGTCATCGATGATCGTTGGATAGAGACGAAGCCAAGTTGGTCGGTCTATCGTGACGTACCAATCAGTTTCGCGTGGGTATGGCGGCGGTATGAGATTTGAGTCGATATTCGGTGCGGCTAACAATCGTGTTGCAGCGGAACGTGCCAGTCTTCTTCGTTAAGTTCGAGAGGTTGTCCATGTCCGGTGAGCACGACCGTTACCGAAAGTTTACCAAAACTATTATACAGACGAGCGATTACAGCAATACCCATCGCCCAGATACAAATACCAGTTTCTGCTGTAAGAGCGAGTGGAGAAAACTGTCTGGGAAGCGATCGCCCAAGTGAAAACCTTTTGCTCGCTCAAAAGCTGCTGGACGGATGATCGGCTCCTGGGTTGGGTCTGTACAAAGAGGTTATCGGTCAGATGCGAATGTTAAACTTGACTCAGAAACACTAGGAGAGCGATCGCTGTGGCTTCTATCACCATTGATCTTTCAGATAGCCAATTTCAAAAGCTACAAGATTTGGCAGCAGTGTATGGCATTACGCTTGAAGTCCTATTAAAGGTCAGTTTGGAGGATTGGCTCAATTCTCAAAAGAGCGAGTTTGTTGATGCAGCCAATTATGTGCTGACAAAAAATGCTGAATTGTATCGGCGTTTAGCATAATGCGTTTTCTGACGTTAATCGAGGTGTTAGAACTACATCGTAGAGTCATTGAGCAATCCGGTGGAGCATTCGGTATCCGAGATGTAGGGTTGTTGGAGTCAGCCATCGCTCAACCCCGAATGACGTTTGGTGGAGAAGAACTGTACCCAAGCTTGCTTGAGAAAGCAGCAGCATTAGGGTTTTCTATCATCATGAACCATCCATTTGTAGATGGAAACAAACGTACAGGTCATGCTGCGACAGAGACTTTTCTTGTTCTGAATGGAATAGAAATTAACGCCTCTGTGGATGAGCAAGAGCGTGTGGTGTTGGCGATCGCATCGGGTGAGCTGGGGCGCGAGGCATTTGTAGAATGGTTGCAGCGGAACACAACCGCCAGCTAACAAGTCGTTGGGGTGGTGAACCAAACCTTTTCTGCTTCTTTTCAATGATATTGGTCGCTGCTCAACTTGGTCGTTACCGAGAGTTTACCAAAACTGTGCTACAAATGAACGATCGCAGCAGTACCTGATCGCTCAATTGAAAATCCCAAGCACTAGGAGAAGAATGCGATCACCACCGACTTAAATGTACCCTTACAACAAGTCACGCAAATTGCCGAGAAACTCAAAAAAGCAAACCTAAAAAAATATGTCACCGATACCGTCGGCGAACCCACATTGCGCGACATCCTCAAGGAACTAGAAAAACCAGGCAGAGATCCCCGCGCCGAGTTTAAATATGCCACCTTTAAAGAAGGAATCAAAGAAATTTCCGATTTAAAAGTGGGGATGGAATTAGAGGGAATAGTCACGAATGTTGCCAACTTTGGTGCATTTGTTGATATTGGCGTTCATCAGGATGGTTTAGTGCATATCTCCCAACTTGCGGACAGATTTGTGGACGATCCCAAGAAAGTCGTGAAGGTGGGACAAGTTGTGAAAGTGCGAGTCTTGGAAGTTAACGAGAAATTGAAGCGGATTGGTTTATCGATGAAGGCGGTGAAGCAGTAGAAACTCTCTTCTTACATCATGTATAAAACTTTTTTGTAGTAAGGACTTTAGTCCTTGCTTTAAAGAGGACTTTGTTCCATCAGCTTTTTGGGGCGTTGTTCCATAAAGAAGAATATCGGTGAAAAATTCCATCTAATGTTCTAATTTGGATGTTATGCAGAAAATTTCTGGATATCAGCGATGAATATACTGAAAGGCTTGTACTTATGTGCAAAATCAGGTAAATATGCCGAATAATTCCGTCCATTACCCAAAAAAGGGTGATAGTTAGAAAAGTTGTTGATATCCACCCCAAATCAGGTAGTGATCTGGAAAGTTTCTGTATAATAAGTGGATATTGATCATATCCGTAAATTTTCTTGATATTATGACTAAAATACCTGTAAAGCCTTATTTGACTGGATCGGCTGGGGTGATAGACGGAAACTTTCCGTCTAATAAATAGTTGTGCCGCAAAGAAATTGGTGGAGGCAGTAGTTTGAAGGTAATCGGTTAGAGTGAAAGATAGGGATGTTGCGACGTTGTTCGTGGGGGCGTTATTCTCTCTGTTTGAGCCAAATTTCAAATGCAGATTGACGAGCCGATTATCATTTGTAACTATGACCCTACTTGGGTACAAAGATTTGAGGAAGAAAAAGCAGTTATTCTGAGAGCGGTCGAGGATTTGATCGTTGAGCTCGAACATTTCGGTAGCACGGCAGTTCCAGGATTAGCGGCGAAACCAGTTGTGGACATTTTGGTGGGATTAAAGCAGTACCCAATACCCGATGACGCGATCCAAGCATTTGAGCAAATCGGCTATGAATATTTTGGTGAGGCTGACGTGTGCGGAAGACTGTATTTTCGCAAGCGGAAACCCTCAGCATTTAATCTCGGTGCAGTAGAGTGGGGCAGCAAATTGTGGAGAGATAATCTATTGTTGCGTGACTATTTACGATGCCACCCTGAAGCAAGACAACGTTATGAGCAGCATAAGCGGACGACGATCATTGCAGGATACAATCAACTTCTGGCGTACTCAAATCAGAAGGCGCAGCTGGTATTAGACTTACTTGAACAAGCAGAAGAGTGGGCAAAACGCCCTGAGTGGGGGATTGCAGCACAACAACACGATGGAGCGGACAGTTGAAAGTCTTTTTGTCTAACGTTCCAGTTAAGCAGAAGTTTGACTCTTTCAGAGTAATCAGTCAACGTAAGAAAAATTTGAAGTCAGAGTAAGGAGACAATTGCGGCGGCATAACTTTGTCCAGTGAGCGCGAACTTTAGACTGAAAAATCCTTGTGGGGAAGTTACTTGTAGGTGTTCACAGTTAAGCGATCGCAAGCTATCGCGAAAGATTTCCTCAAACTTGTTGAGTCTTGCGTAAATCTCAAAGGCTTACGTTTGCTTATGCAGAGTAGAACTGTAGATGATCAGTTGTAAACATCTCGGCGATGTCCAACTTTGTGAACCGTGATGCGCTGATTGTTAGTATCAAACGAGTAGATGATTCGATAATCCCCAACTCTGAGCTTAAACAGTCCACTTAAATCAGCACTCAGAGCTTGGGGAGTCAAATTGTCAAGATTTTCCGAAAGCCAACGAATTTTACTCAGAATACGTTGTTGGATAGTTGAGGTAAGCTGCTCTAAGCCATCAGTTGCTTCTGACGTAAATTCAACGTAGTAGATCATTACCAGTTCAAGCCCAATTTCTTTGCAACTTCCTCAGCCGAGATTCCACGCTCTCCAGCTTGAGTACGATGTAAAGAATTAAGGAGTTGCTGCTTAACCTCTGGCTTAACTTGTCTCCCCTCGTCGGGGTCAATCAGCAAGGATTGGATAGTTTCAGCAACAGTTTCTTGAATCAAGAGTTTGAGTTCTTCAATAGTCAAATCCTTAACCTGCATAGAATTGGGTGGAATTTAAGTTACCTTAATATTGTGGCACTTAAAGCAGTTGGTGTTGTCGCGGCATAACAAATCGTTGGAGCCGACCGCCTCAAGGTTATCGGTAAGAGCCACAATTTATCTGCGGCGGCTCAACTTGGTCGTTACCGAAAGTGTACCAAAACTATCCTATAAATGAGCGATCGGGTATTGGGACGATCGCTCACATACAAATACCAGTTTCTGCTGTAAGAGCAAGTAGAGAAAACTGTCTAGGAAGCGATCGCCCGATTGAAAATCCCAAGCACTAGTGAGAAGAATGCGATCGCTAAAGTGCTATTGCAAGGGTATTAGTAAAGTAATTGAGGTGAAATTTTATCTGACAGCATTCAGAGTCAAATTTATTTTTGGGACATTATTTTATACCAATTCTCTAAAATTCTGCTACACATTAATCTCCGCGTCACCTTGTCTGGGCGTCCTCCTTCGGGTACTCTACCTTGAAGCCCTTCGGGTTCGCCAGTTCCTTTATGCCGGGAGACCCGTCCACCCTCCGGGTACCCGGAGGGAACGCCCTTGGCGTACAGCAGTCCCCCAACCCTTACGGGAAGCCTTACCCTTCGGGAACGTCTTCGACGAACAGGTTCGGGGGTTCGCAATCGTGACGGGAACCGCCAAGACTGCGACCCCCTCACCGCTTTGCGTCTACGCC